>NZ_JBEXJK010000485.1:0-5955 GCF_040609095.1 Kitasatospora sp. NPDC004799 | reverse complement strand
CAGCAGCTCCAGCGCCTGGTACTCGGTGAGCACCTGACCCTCGGTGAGCGTCACCCGGGACTCGTCCTTGTTGCCGGACTCCTGCGCGGCCTGCTTGTCGACGGTGATCTTCGGGCCGCTCTCCCCCTTCTTCAGCGGGAACTTCTGGAGGATCAGGTAGGCGTTCATCACCTTGGTGACGCTGGCGATCGAGGCCGGCGTCTCCTGGCCCGAGCTGCCGAGGCTGCCGACGCCGACCACCTCGGCGGCGGACTGGCCCTTGGCCGGCCAGGCGAGGTCGAGCGCGTCGCCGGAGAAGCTGAAGCTGCCCGCGGCGGTCATCTTCAGCTTGGGGTCCGGCAGCGGGCGCAGCAGTTGGGCCACCGCGAGCGCGCCGAGCACCACGGCGAGGAAGACCGTCCAGATGGTCACCCGCTTGAGGGCGCGCCGCAGCGGCGAGACCGGGCGGGCGTTGAGGGAGGCCAGGACCTCCATCGCCTCGGCGGTGTTCTCCGGCGACGGCAGCGGCTCCGGTGCGGGCAGCGGCTCGGGCTTGGGCAGCGGCGGGACCGGCGGCACCGGCCGCGGGTCGGGCTCCGGCAGCGGCTTCGGGGCCGGTACGGGGGCGGGCGCGGGGGTCGGCTTCGGCAGCGGCGCCGGACCGGGGGTCGGCTCGGGCTCGGGGACGGGCCTGGGCGCCGGACGCGGCTCGGGCTTCGGCTCCGGCACGGTGCCGGCCGGGAGGGCGCCGCCGGACGCGGGGGCGGCGGAGGCGCGCAGCGGGGCGGGCTTCTCCAGCTTCTCGGCCTGGCCCGCCTCGCCGGACTTGCCCGACCGGCCCGACTGACCCGACTGCTGACCAGGCTGCCCGGTCTTGGTCAGCAGCGCGATGGTCACGGAGCCGTCGGCGGGAGCGTCCTCGGTGTCGGTGTCCGCGACGCCCTCGGTGTCCCCGGCGTCCGCCGAACCCTCCGCCGAGTCCTCCTCGGCGTCGTCCTCGACCTCGGCGTCGGCCTCGGCGTCATCGGCTCCGGCGGCCCCGGCGGTCTCGTCGACCGCTTCGCCGGTCGCCTTCCCCACCGGTGCGGCCGGCGCGGCCTCGGGCTCGGAGCCCTCGGAGCGGGTCTCCCCGGACGGCTCCGCCGCCTCGTCCCCGCTCTTCTCGCCGGCCTTCTCCGCGGCCTTCTCCCCGACCTCTCCCCCGGCCTTCTCCGCCACCGCGGCACCCGTCCGCATGCCGAGACGCGGGTCGGCGGCGACCGGACGCCCGGTGGCCTCGGCCACCTCGTCCGCCTCCGGTGAGGACGCCTCCTCGGAGCCCCCACCTTCGGAACTCCCCTTGCCGGCCGCCTTCAGCAGCTCCTCGGGCAGCCGCAGCGCGGTGGTCCTGTTGTCCACCGGCAGCCGCAGCGTCGTCGTCCTGCTGTCCACATCCCGGACGCGGAGCTGCACGGTCGAGCCGCCCTTGGGCGCAGTCCCCGGAGCGTCGCCGGACGCCTCGGCGGACGACTCCGCAGCCGTCTCCGCGGCGTCCTCGCCGGAGGTCTCGGCGGGGCCGTCCGAGGAGGTGTCGGAGGAGGTCTCGGCGGTCGCCTCGGCAGTGGCCGCGGCTGACGCACCGTCGGTCGCCGGGCCGGAGCCGCCCTCGGCCGGCTCGGCGGTGCCGGCCGCCGTACCGGTCCGTTCGCGCTCGCGGTCCCGCTGCCGCTCGTCGCCGTCCCTCAGCACCCTGTCGGGGGACTCGCCCACGTATCCCAGCCTCCTCAACGCCCGGCGGGGCACCGGCGAACCCGATTTCGGGAAGCCGACGCCCCGCTCCGTGTACCTGTACAGTCTCCGCCACCGGCGACCGTTCCGGCCGCGCACACCCCGCCCGACCGGCGCTTATTGTCCACGCCCGGTCGCACCGCGGTCTGTTCACCGGTCAGACGCACCGCCCGCCGCCGCCGGTTCCGTGCCTTCACCGCAAGGTCACGATTCGGAGGCGTACTCGACAAGCCCGTGTGAGAGGCGTCACCCTGTCTCTCATCCACGCGGGGAGGCTTGGATGGGCAAGAGCCGCAGAACTGTTCCCGAGGAACTCTTGCTGCTCGCTTTGGACCCGACCACGGGTACCACGGCGCAGCCGCAGACCCTCGACCTCGGACTCGCCGGGGCGCAGCTCGTCGAGCTGTCCCTGGCCGGACGGATCGTACCGGAGGGAGACCGGATCGCCGTCGTGCTCGCACGGCCGACCGGCGACCCGACCCTTGACCACGCACTGGAACTGCTGCGCCGACGCGGCAGTCCGGTCCGCGCGGCGCACTGGATCGGCGGGCCCCGGCTGGGGCTGCGGCAGACCTATCTCGCGCACCTGGAGCGCTGCGGCATGGTCACGGCCGTGCCGGGCCAGGTGTGCGGGGTGCTGCCGACGACCCGCTACCAGGCGTCCGACGACTGCACCAACGCCGCGATCAAGCAACGGCTGGACACCGCGATCCGCACCGGTGTTCCGCCGGACCCGCGGACGGCCGCGCTCGCGGCGCTCGCCCACTCGGTCGGGCTGGGCAAGCACCTGTACCCGGGCAACGAGGGCCGTTCCTCGCGGTCGCGGCTGCGCGACCTGATCCGGTACGACCCGCTGGGCGGGATGGTCGCGCACGCCGTGATGGACGTGCAGAACGGCCTGCCGGCACAGCAGAACCGTTCTTCCCAGGGTTCCGGGGCCGCTGCCGGCCGTCCCGGCGCCCGTACGGCGGGCCGGGGTTCGGGCGGGCGGGTCCCCGCCTCCCGGGTCGGCGTCCGCTGACGGAGAGGACCGGGGAGACCGGGAGGACCGGGGAAGCCGGGAGCCCCGGGAGGACCGGGAAGGCCGCCGGGCCCGGGAGAGCCGCCCCGGGAGGCGGCGACACGGGGAGGACCGCGCCGGCCGGAGCGGTCCGTACGGCCCGGCGGGCAGCCACCACGGCGCCCGACACCACCGGCCGCGCACCCGACGGCGCGCACCGCCCCACTCGCACCGCCCGAGGGCGCTGAGCGACCCGACGCACCACCGGTGGCACCGGCGCCAGGAGCACGACGAGCACCGCCGCCCCGGACGCACCACCGCGGCACCACCAGCACCGAGGGGCGGTCGCCCCGCGACGCGAGTCGCCCGGCGACCGCCCCTTCGCCGTCCCCGGACGCCCGGCTACCGCCCGCCCCGGCACGTGTCAGGGGCAGGTGCGGGCCGGTCCGGGGGCGGCCTCCGCAACACCTGTCCGAGCAACCGAGCCGCATTACCACCTGGGGGCTTTCGCTGTCTCGCGGAAGTGCTTTTCCGATGATCTGTTCTACCGCGCTGCGGGGATTCCCCGGCGCCGACCTGGCCCAAGGTGACATGCTGCTCCGAGTCAGGGGGGTTGGTCCCAATGTCCGAAGTGTTCCGAGGACTGCCGTTCCAACGAGCACCAGAGGTCCGGCCGGAGGTCGAAGTGTCCGCCAACGTCAATCCCACCGTTCGACGCCGACGCCTCGGATCGGAGCTGCGCAAGCTCCGCGAGGGCCTGGGCATGACGGCGGAGGAGGTGGCCGGCCGGCTGATGGTCTCCCAGTCGAAGATCAGCCGGCTGGAGAACGGCCGCCGCAGCATCAGCCAGCGCGACGTGCGCGACCTCTGCGACGTCTACAAGGTGCCGGACGACGACCTGCGCGCCAGCCTGATGGAGATGGCCAAGGAGTCCCGCCAGCGCGGCTGGTGGCACGACTTCAACGACATGCCGACCCCGTACAGCGTCTACATCGGGCTGGAGGCCGAGGCCTCCTCGATCCGCGCGTACGAGTCCTCCTTCGTCCCCGGCCTGCTGCAGACCGAGCACTACGCCCAGGCCGTGGTCGAGGGCACCCAGCCGGACACCGACGCCGTCGCCGTGCAGCGCCGGGTGCAGGTCCGGATGAAGCGCCAGGAGCGCATCCACGGCGAGAACCAGCTCGGCAGCCTGTGGACCGTCATAGACGAGGCGGTGCTGCGCCGGGAGGTCGGCAGCAAGGCCGTGATGGCCCGGCAGCTGCGGCAGATGCTGGAGCTCAGCCAGCGCCCGAACATCACCATCCAGGTGATCCCGTTCTCGCACGGCGCCCACCCCGGTATGACCGGGACATTCTCACTGCTGGAGTTCCCCGAGTCAGCCGATTCCACGGTTGTCTACTTCGAAGGTGTGACGAGCGATCTCTACCTGGAGAAGGAGGCGGACGTGCGCCGCTATACCGGTCTGTACGACTACCTGAGGGCGGCCGCGCTCGGTGTCGCGGAGAGCCGGTCGCTGATAGCGAACATCGAGAAGGAATTCCACGAATGATCATCCCGTCCGAGTACGGAACCGGTTGGCGCAAGAGCAGTCACAGCGGCGGCCAGGGCGCCTGTGTGGAGATAGCCGTCCCAGGTGCTGGGGAGGTGGCCGTGCGGGACTCCAAGGACCCGCGCGGCCCCCAGCTGCGCTTCTCGACCGAAGCCTGGAACGCCTTCGCCTCGTCCGCCGCGCGCGGTGCCTTCGGCGACCTGCCGAGCTGACGCGCCCGATCGGCTCCGTACCCGGACCAGTTGCCCGTAGCGGTGTCCGTCGCCCCCTCGGCGGCGGCCGGCGCTACGGGCAACTCCCTTTTCGGGCCCCGGTTCAGCTCACCACCGGGTAGCGGGCGGCCCAGTTGGCGCCCTCCGGGGTCCGCCGGTCGTGCAGTTCGGCGCCGTGCACCAGCTCCAGCACGAAGTCGTCGGCGAGTTCCAGGATCGCCCCGCGCCCTTCCAGCCCGGCCAGCAGGCCCGGCGGCAGCGCGGTGTCCCCGTGCAGCACCCCGAGCAGGTTGCCGCAGATCGCACCGGTGGAGTCGCTGTCCCCGGAGTGGTTGACGGCGAGCAGCAGGCCCGAGCGCACGTCGTGCGCGACCAGCGCGCAGTAGACCCCGATCGCCAGCGCCTCCTCGGCCACCCAGCCCTCCCCCAGCGCCTCGACCCGCTCCGCGGAGGGCTCGCCGGCCCGCACCGCGTCCAGGGCGGCCCGCAGCGCGGCGGTGGTCTCCTCGTGCGCCGGCCGCTCGGAGAGCAGGGCGAGCGCGAGGTGGACGCCCTCCTCCAGGGTGCCGCCGCGGGCGATGGACTGGACGATCACCGCGAGCGCGCCCGCCGCGAGGTAGCCGGTGGGGTGGCCGTGGGTGAGCACCGAGCACTCCACCGCGAGCTGGAACACCAGGCCCGGCTCCCAGGTGGTGAGCAGGCCGAAGGGCGCCGCCCGCACCACCGTGCCGCAGGCCTTGGAGTGCGGGTTCTTGGGCGCCTCCAGGGTGCCGAGCCGCTCGGCGTCGGCCCCGCCGAGGCCGGACAGGCAGCCCTGGCCGGGGGCGCGCTGGGCGTACAGCCACTCCTCGCGGCCGAGCCAGCCGAGGTCCGGACGGCGCTCGTCCGGGCCCCAGTCGCGCTGGGTGGCGGCCCACCGCAGGTAGGCCAGGTGCAGGTCGGTGGGCGGGTGCCAGCTGCCGGTGTCCCGGCGGATGTGGGCGCGGATCAGCCCGTCGACGGTGAAGAGGCTGAGCTGGGTGTCGTCGGTGACGGCGCCGGTGCGCCCGTACGCGGGGACGTAGCCGGTGACGCCCTGCGGGCCGTGCTGGGCCCGGATCTTCTCCAGCGACTCGAACTCGACGCCGGCACCGAGCGCGTCGCCGATGGCACCGCCGAGCAGACAGCCCCGCACCCGGCTGCGGTAGTCCTGCTGCTGGGCGCGTGACCACAGTGGCATCACGACGGGGCGCCTTTCCTCGGGTGTGGGGGGCCGCGCGACGCTCGGCCGGGCGCGCGCCCTCGCACTGTATTCGAAGAGCCGATCGAACCGGCCCCGTCCCCCGGAGTCGGGCACCCCGTCCCGGCCGCGGTTCCGGCCACCTGCGGGAGAACCAGCCGGTGGCCGAGGTGCGCATGCCCAGCGGCGACCACGCGTACCTAGTCACCCGTTACGACGACGTGCGCAC
>NZ_JBEXJK010000484.1:0-5959 GCF_040609095.1 Kitasatospora sp. NPDC004799 | reverse complement strand
CTGGGGGTTCCCGGGGCGCCCTGGTGAACCCCACCCCACCGCGCCCACGCCTACCGGTTTTGGGCACAACCCCTGGGGGGGGGGCCCCCGCGGGGGCGGGGCCCCGCCGAACCGCGGTCCGGGGCTGCGGGGATCAGCTCGCCGGGGTGAAGGTCAGCGCCAGCGAGCCGATCTGCTGGCCGCCCGTGAAGTACGAGGTGCCGAGGTTGGTGTCCAGGTAGTTCGCGCCGGCCGGGTCCACCTGGAAGCTGGAGGACTTCAGGTACTGGGTGGTGCCGGTGCGGCTGATCACGTTGCTGCCGCGCGGGTCCAGCAGCGGCACCGGGGTGTCCGAACCGTTCGGCACGGCGGTGAAGTAGCCCCTGGCGACGGTGAAGTCGAGCTGCTTGAAGGTCACGCTCTTGCCGGTCCGGAGGTTCAGGAAGAGCAGGCCGCCGCCGAACTCCACGTGGCCGTAGAAGGACGGGATGTTCGCGGCACCGCCGGTCACCGGGAGCGTCACGGTGAGACCGGTCGCGGGGTCGGCGTTCGGGTCGGCCGGCTGCAGCGGGACGACCAGGATGCCGTTGAGCGCGGCGTCCGTCAGGAAGTTCAGGTCGGCGGTGATCACGGCCTGGCCGCTCGCCGCTGTGGCGGTGGCGGTGGTGTCGGCGACGGACACCCCGCTCGCGGCGGTCACGGCGAGGACGACGGCGGCACCGGTCGCGGCCAGGCGGGCGGTGATGCGGGACATGCTGAACTCCTTGGGAGAGGGAGAGGTGCTCGGTCGTGCGGCGGGGCGGAGAGGACCGCGGCGGCACGGAGCCGGAGCCGGGCCGGCGGCCGCAGGGGCGAAGTCCCTACGGCCGCCGGGGTGGTGCGGGCGGTACGGGGTGGTGCGGGCAATGCGGGTGGTTCAGGACGTACGGGTGGTTCAGGACGTGCGGGTGGTTCGGGAGTGCGGGGTGGTTCAGGAGGTGGTGATGCTGCCGCAGCCGAAGTCCAGCGGCAGGAAGCCGAAGCTCTTGATGTCGGCGGTGCCGTTGGTGCAGAGCCAGCCGCCGGCGCCGAAGATGCCGCGCAGGGTGGCGCCGCGGGTGGTGGCGGCGTTGAAGTCGGCGTCGCGGAAGACGTTGTAGACCACGCGGGAGTACTGGGTGGCCGCGAAGTTGTCGCCGATGACCTTGTTCACGGTGTCGACCGGGCCGCCGACGGTGCCGTCGATGTTGCGGATGGTCAGCGGGCCCTGGACGTCGGTGCCGCTGCCCTTGCCGAAGTACACCTGGCCGATGTAGTGGGCGACGGAGTAGGGGACCAGCGCGTCGGCGACGGCCAGCTGGCTGTCGCTGCCCTGGTTCTCCTGGACGCTGCTGTTCACGCAGGCGCCCGGGGTGACGGCGGTGCCGCCACCGATGGCCTGCAGGAAGAAGGAGCGGGTGCCCGAACCGGTCTGCGGCAGGAAGGGCTTGATCGTGGTGGCCGGCAGCGAGGCGTTGATCTGGTTCCACTTGGTGACCGTGCAGGTGTAGATGTCCTTCAGGTTCGCCGTGGTCAGGTTCGCCGGGGCGTTGCCGCCCTGCGGGGCGGCCCAGGAGACGGCGTCCTTGGCCAGCGCGACGAAGTCGTCGGTGGTCGGGTCGGTGGCGACCGGGCCGCGCGAGGAGCGGGCGAAGTCCACGGTGGCGCTGGTGTTGGCGTTCAGCGCGTTGATGCCGGCGCCGGAGCCGTTCGGGCGGGTGATCGGGGTGGCACCGGTCTTGGTGGTGATGGTGCCGGTGGGGATCGCGTCCCAGCTGTAGAGCCGGGGGGCGTTCGGGTCGGTCAGCGACGCGTTGTAGTCGGCGGAGAGCTGGTTCAGCAGCGACTGGGTCGTGTCGGAGCCGACGCCCACGATGTCGACGGCGCGCGGGGTGACACCGGCGGCCGGGTCGGCCACCGCGGTGCCGCCGGCGACGGTCGCGAGGGAGGTCGCCAGCGCGGCGACGGTGAGCAGCTTGGCAGCGGTCTTACGCATGTTCCTCTTCCTCCGGGGGAGAGACGTACATCGCGTGAACCCGTACTCCGTCGGGGAGTTCGGGGCCGGATGGCCGCGTCCGCTGCGGCCTCGCCGGCAGTGCCGATCCTGTCCGGCGGGGAGGTTCCGCCGGAAGAGCGGTCGAGGCCGGCCGGGGAATGTCGACTCATCGGTTCGGCGAGGTTTAGCCACTGGTCAGCGTGGACGCGACAGGGGCGCCGCCGGGCCTCCGAGCCCGGTCGACGTTCTTCTCCAGGAGGCTGCTCGGGGTGTTGCCGGAAACCTGGCCTTCACCGGAACTGCACGGACCGCGGCCCCCGGTGGAAGCGCCGCGTCCGGACGTGCCGAAGGACGGCCCGCCGTCCGGCGGTCCGTCCTCTCCAGGGTTGTTCAGGGGGCCGGCCGCTCAGAGCGGCCGGCGGCCGTCCCGGCCGGAGCGCCGCAGCTCCTGCCCCACCCACCGCAGCCCGGCCAGGAACCCGTCGACCCCCGCCTGGCACTGGTCGCGCCGCAGGTACCCGCGCGCGCTGCGGGCCACCGGGCCGGCGTCGGCCGCCCCCGGCCGGGTGCTGCGCACCGGCAGGTAGGCGGCCCAGACCCACTGGCGCCCTTCGGACTGCCCGACCGAACAGCGCAGCGCGGCCCGTTCGATCAGCAACTCGCGGACGGACTCGGCGAGTTCGTCCTCACTGCGGTAGGTGCGCACACCGACCCCGAGCGGCCGCCCGTTGGCGGCCCGCAGCACCCAGCCGAGGCAGCGGTCGGCCGCCGGCACGATCAGCAGCCGCGGACCGCGCCGCTCAGCGGCCATCGGTGCGTCTCAACGGAACCGCGGGCTCCGGGAGTTCGCGCGGCGGCTGCTTGGAGAGCAGCACCACGAACCGCCGGAAGGCGTTCTGGCAGGTCGCGTACCGCTCGTACGCGCGGCTGGAGCGCACCTCGGGGAGGGCCCGCGAGCCCGGGACGACCCAGATCCATCCGATGCCCTCCCGCACGTGGGTGATCCGCGCGGTGAGCCCGGCCGCCGTGGCGCGCAGGCCGTCGAATCCCCGCTCGGCCTCGCCGGCCGTCTCGAACGCGGCCGGGGTGATCGCGACCACCCGCCCGTTGGGCGCCTTCAGTTGCCAGCGGTAGCGCCCGTCCGCCGCCCGTTCGGCGCGGAACCCCCCTCGACTTGCCCCTGCTGCGGTGTGACCGCGGCCGGCAGCGTTCACTGCCCCCTCCGTCCGGTTGCCCTCCGGATTCCCCTCCGAGCGGAGCAAAGCTATGTGTGCACACAGAGGCCACGAAAGCCCAGAACGTTCACAACTTGCGCTGTTGGTCGGGAAGTTCTCTCTCGTTCAAACTTCACTCGTCCCGGTCGGGAGCGGTCCGGAACGGGCGCCGGAACACGCCGGAAACGCTCAGAGCCGGGCGGTCCAGCGCACCATCGTGCCCTTCCGGTACGGCCCGCACTCGTGCCAGGCGTCGCCGCCCAGCGCCTCGGCGCGCCGGGTGAGGTTGAGCAGGCCGCTGCGCCGGCCGCCCTCCGGGATGCCCACCCCGTCGTCGGTCACGGTGAGCAGCACGCCGGGCCACCCGCCCCGGTCCAGCGACTCCGGGTCACCGCTCATCGGGCGGCCGTCCGCGTCCAGGTGGGTGGTCGCGTCGATCTCCACGCCGACCCGGGAGGCCCGCGCGTGCCGGGCCGTGTTGGAGAGCATCTCCCGTAGCGCGGCCAGCAGTTGACGGCCGGTCTTCTCGCCGACCAGGCTCTCCACCGGCCCGACGAAGCTCACCGAGGGCTTGAAGCCGAGCGCGGCCGCGGCCTGGCTGGCCTCCCGCAGCACCCGGGTGCGCAGGGTGTCCGGCGCGTCGCCGTGGTTGTCGTGCTGGAGCGCGTAGATGGTGGTGCGGACCTCCTGGATGGTGGCGTCCAGCTCGTCCACCGCCTTGCCGATGCCGACCCTCACCTCGGGGACGACGGCCCGCCGGGCGGCGCTCTCCAGCATCATCCCGGTGGCGAACAGCCGCTGGATCACCAGGTCGTGCAGGTCGCGGGCGATCCGGTCGCGGTCCTGGAAGACGGCCAGGCGCTGCTGGTCCCGCTGGCCCTCGGCGAGCCGCAGGGCGAGCGCGGCCTGGGAGGCGAAGGTCTCGGCGAGCTGCTTCTCCGCGTCGGTGAACGGCACCGCGCCGCAGGGGCGCCAGACGCAGAGCCCGCCGAGCACCCGTCCGGCGGCGATCATCGGCACCGCCATGGACGGGCCGAAGCGGCGGGCCAGCCGCATCACCACCGTCGGGTCGCTGGACATGTCGTCCAGGTAGACGCTCTCCCCCGCGAGCAGCCGGGCCGCGAAGCTCTGCTTCGGCAGCAGCTCGCCGCGGACGAACTCGGCCACCTCGCCGGAGGCGTGGGCGACCCGCATCTGCCCGTCGCCCTCGCCGCCGCCCTCCGGGCCGGTCGGCAGCAGGATCATGCCGAGCGCGGCGTCCGCCAGCTCCCGCACCTGCTCGGCCGCGACGGTCAGCGCGGTCTCGGCCTGCTCGCCGGAGAGCAGGGCGGTGGTGACGGCGGCGGCGCCGGCGATCCAGCGTTCGCGGCGGCGGCCCTCCTCGTACAGCCGGGAGTTCTCGATCGCCACGCCGGCCGCCGCGGCGAGGGCGTGCACCACCTGTTCGTCCTCGGGGGTGAAGGCGCCGCCGCCCTTCTTCTCGGTGAGGTAGAGGTTGCCGAACACCTCGGCGCGGACCCGGATCGGCACGCCCAGGAAGGTCCTCATCTGCGGGTGGTGCGCCGGGAACCCGGAGGAGCGCGGGTCGGCGCCGAGGTCGGCCAGCCGCAGCGGCTCGGGGCGGTCGATGAGCGCGCCGAGGACGCCCCGGCCGGCCGGCAGCTCGCCGATCTCGGCGGCGGTCTCGTCGTCGACCCCGACGTGGATGAAGTCGGCCAGCCCGGTGCCGCCGGGGGCGATCACGCCGAGCGCCGCGTACCGGGCGTCGACCAGTTCGGCCGCGCCCAGGGCGATCCGGTGCAGGGTGGCGTGCAGGTCCAGCCCGGCCCCGATCGAGACCACCGCCTCCAGCAGCCGCTGCATCCGGTCGGTGACCGCGGCGGCCGACTGCAGGCGCTCCGCGACCTCGGTGACCAGGGTGTCCAGCCCCAGCGAGGCGATCTCGGGCACCCGGTGGGGTGTCGGCTCGGAAGTGGCCTCGGGGAGGTCCGGCGTGGGGTCCATGGAGAAAGCCTAGTTTGTACGCTTTTCAGCCGAAGGCTGGCGCGACCGCGCCTAACGGGACGCCGGGACCGGCTCCAGCAGCCCGTCCGCCTCCCGCTCCCGCCGCCACATCGCGTGCAGCCGCCCGTCCGGGTCGGCGACCAGCTCCGACCAGCGGCCCCGCTCGGCCACCCGGCCGCCGTCCAGCACCAGCACCTCGTCCACGGTGGTGTCGTCCAGCCCGGCCAGCCGGTGGGTGATCAGCACGGTGGTGCGGCCCTCGGTGGCGGCCAGCAGGTCGGCGGTGAGGGCGTCGGCGGTGGGCAGGTCGAGGTGCTCGGCGGGCTCGTCCAGGACCAGCACCGGGAAGTCCGCGAGCAGCGCCCGGGCGAGCGCCAGCCGCTGGCGCTGGCCGCCGGAGAGCCGGGCGCCGTGCTCGCCGACCATGGTGTCCAGGCCGTCCGGCAGGCTCTCGGTCCACTCCAGCAGCCGGGCGGCGGCCAGCGCGGCGCGCAGCTCGTCCTCCGCCGCTCCGGGCCGGGCCAGCCGCAGGTTCTCCCGCAGCGAGCTGTCGAACACGTGGGCGTCCTGGGCGCAGAGCCCGATCACCCGGCGGACGGACTCGCCCGCCAGCGCGCGGCTTTCCACAGCCTGTGGACGGCCGTCGGCGAAGGTCACCGAGCGCCAGCGCCGGGTGATCGAGGTCATCCGGGATTCCGTCCAGCGCCGCGGCTACCCGCCGTCCATGCGCGAGATCGGCCAGGCCGTC
>NZ_JBEXJK010000483.1:0-5965 GCF_040609095.1 Kitasatospora sp. NPDC004799 | reverse complement strand
GGAGACGCCTCACCGGGCGCGGAGGCTGCTGTGGCTCCCGGTGAGGAGGCGGAATCGCCCTCGCGGGAGGCCGCCGCGCCGCCCCCGCGGGGGGAGCGCGCACCGCGCGGCGCGAGCCGCACCCGCAGGCCCTGCGCCTGGACCGTCGTCCACACCACCTCGCGGGCCCGGGCGCCCGGCACCGCCACCGGCCGCCAGCGGCGCAGGATCGCCGCGGCCGCGACGGTCAGCTCCGCCCAGGCGAAGGCCTCGCCGATGCACTTGTGCTTGCCCGCCCCGAACGGCAGGAAGGAGGGGCGCCCGGTGCCGCCGCCGTCCTGCCAGCGCTCGGGCCGGAAGCTCAGCGGCTCCGGGTAGCGCACCGGGTCGCGGTGCAGCGCGGTGAGGCTGTACAGCAGCTCGGTGCCGGCCGGGACGCGGTACGGGCCGAGCTCGACCGGCACCTGGGCGGTGCGCATCAGGAAGGCGTTCGGCGCGTGCAGCCGCACCACCTCCTGGGTGACGCTGCGGGTGTACGTGAGCCGGGCCAGCGCCTCGGGGGTCGGGGCGCCGCCCGCGGGCAGGTGCTCGTCCAGCTCGGCGAGGATCCGGGCCTCCACCTCGGGGTGGCGCAGCAGCTCGTCCAGCAGCCAGGTCAGCGTGGTGGAGACCGTCTCGGTGCCCGCGCCGAACATGGTGATCGCCTCGGACCGCACGTCGGCCTCCGTGAGCGGGCACCCGGTGGCCGGGTCGGTCGCGGCGCGCAGCAGGGCGGGCAGGGTGCGCCGCGCCGCCCCGGCGCCCGCGCCCGCGGCCCGGCCGTTGACGGCCTGGTCGACCACCCGGTTGAGCACCCGCACGGCGTCGTCGAACCGCCGGTTGACGGGCAGCGGCAGCCGGGCGAGCGCCGGGTTCGGGTAGAGGGACTGGACGATCTGGCCCTTCACCAGGTCCGGCAGGGCCCGGTGGAAGGCGACGGTGGCGTCCTCGCTGAGCCGGGCGTCGAACAGGGTGCGGGTGACGATCTCCAGCGCCAGGTGGTTCATCTCCTTGGCCACGTCGAGGACCTGGCCGGGGCGCCAGCGCCCGGCCCGCTCCTCGGTGACCTGCTGCATCACGGCGAGGTACTCGGCCATCCGGTCCGGGCCGAAGGCCGGCTGGATGATCCGGCGGCGGTCGCGGTGGGCCTGCCCCTCGGACATCAGCAGGCCGTCGCCGAAGGCCGTCTTGAGGGTGTCCTGGACGGCGCCGCGCGGGCAGTCGTGGGCCAGCGCGACGAGCAGGGTGTGGACCAGCCGGGCGTCGGTGACCACGCAGACGGTGCGCGGTCCGAGCCGGATGCGGACCACCCCGCCGTGGCGGGAGAGCGAACCGAGGAAGCCGAGCGGGTCGCGCAGCAGGGCGCCGGCGTGCCCGAGGCCGGGCAGGGCTCCGGGGGCCAGCGGCGGGACGGCGGCGCGGGCCAGCGGGGACGGGCCGGGGGAGGTTCTCGGGGGGACGATCAGCTTCCGCGTCTCGGTCAGCAGGGACATGACACTACCTCTCACCAGAGTGGCCGGTGCGGGCGATGCCGGGGTGGCAGCGGCGGGCCGGCCGGCAGGGCGGGGGCCGCCCAGCGCGGGCCCCGCGCGCGCCCCCGGCGGGAGGGCGCACGTTGGGCAAACGCGCCGGTTTCCCGAGCGTTGCGCCGAATGTGCGGGGATCACTCGAACGGCCGAGTGGATCGACCCTTTCGTGAGTGCTCGAACCCCCGTGTTGACCTGCACGGATGCGTCCGCGCGGGCGCTCCGCGGACGGTCCGCGGGGCAGGGTCTTTGGACCCTCGCCGCACGGGCGTGCGAGGGCCAGCATGGATGCGAAGAAGGAGGAACCTGATGACCCGTCTGCGCCACCGGCCGGCCCTCGACGTCCGGGTGGAGATCCGCGGCGAGCTGCCGCGCGAGGAGGCCGAGTACGCCCGGGCCCGCGCGCTGGACACGGCCGCGGCGCTCGGCCCCGACGCCCACGCGCTGCGACTGCGGCTGACCCGCTCGCGGAACCGGTCGGTGACCCGGCCCGCGCTGGCCCAGGCGGACGTCGAGCTGGCGGGCGTCGGGCCGGTCCGGGTGCAGCTGGCCACCGGTACCGCGCGGGAGTCCGTCGACCTGGTGCTCGGCACGCTGGCCGGCCGGGCCGTCCGGCTGCGCGAGCAGGGCGACATCGGGTTCGCCGCCGCGTACGAGAGCGCCTACCGCCCGCAGTTCGCCGACCGTCCGCTCGCCCAGCGGCGGATCGCCCGGCACAAGGCGGTCGTGCCCGCCCGCCGCACCCCCGAGCAGGCCGTGCGCGAACTGCTCGCCCTCGACCGGCGGTTCCACCTCTTCGCGGACGCGGCGACCGGCCGGGACAGCCTGGTCCACCGCTGCTCGCCGGGCGGCACGGTGGAGTTGTGCGCCGCGGGCACCGGCGCGCTGCCGCCGCTCGACCTCGCCGAGGCGGCCCGTCGGCTCTGGCTCACCGGGCGCCCGTTCGTCGGCTGGACCGACCCGGGCGACCACCGGGCGCGGGTGCTCTACCGCCGGTTCGACGGCCACTACGGCCTGATGGCGCCGGTGTCGGACGGCCGGATCGGGGCAGGAACCCTGTCGGCACAGGACTGACACCGCGACGCGACGACCACACCACGAACTCTCCACGACAGGGGCCGGGACCATGGACTGCGACGAGGTCATGCTGACCGTCCGGATCACCGCAGCCGAGCGCGCGCTGCTGCGCGAACTCGCGCGCGGGCACGGCGGCGACGTCTCCGAGGTGGCGGTGGACGGGCTGCTGGAGGTCATCCCCGTGCTGCACGACGACGCCTGCGTGCTGCCGCTGCTGCGCGTTCTGGCCAGACCGGCGCCGTTCGCGCTCACCCTCTGGCTGCCCGCCCCGGTCGCGGACCTGCTGCCGCTGCTCGGCGAGCGGCTCGCGCGGACCGGCGGTCCCGCGGCCGGGCCGGCCAGCGCCGCGCTCTCGACGGCCCTGCGGCTCTGGCTGTCCGGGGACCGGGTCGCCCTGGCGGCCGGGCTGGCGCGGATGCACGGGGGCTGCGGCGCGGTGGCGGTGGTGCCGGCCGGCGTGGGCCCGGTGGGCCCGGCGGGCTTCGGGGCGCAACCGGTGAAGGTCGCGGCCTGAGCCTCTGGCGTCATCTGACGGTCCGTCATAATCCTGGCGGCGATGGCATGTCCGGGGCGGAAAATCTCCTGGTCGGGGCACTGGTCAGTGCCCGTCGGCAGGTCTAGCATTCCGTCTCGGCCGACGGAGTCACCTGCCCCGGGACTCCGGCCCGGTGGCCGCCACCACCCGCTGCCGGGGAGCGCACATCCCCCGAGTGCGCTCCCCGGCTCCGCCCTGCCCGGGGTCGTTCCGCCGGTGTGTGCGGGACTCCTCGTCGGCGCTCCTCGGCCGCCGCCCGGTCGAACTGCCGGGTGAATTTCGCAAGAGGTTTCTGTTATTCCCGGCCACCCCTCCCGCTCTCCGGAGTGTCGGAAGGCCCGAGCCCCCTCCACCACAGGGGCCGGGCCGTCGCGCGAGGAGAGGAACGCGATGGGACACCGGAGCAGCGGCCTCCGTCGGCGCAGGCGCCGCAAGCTCACCCGCAGGAGCGCCCTGGTCGCCGCGGCGGTGGCGGCCGGGCTGATGGCGGGGACGCTCGGCATCCGCACCGCGCTGGAGCCGGCCGCCGTGCACGGCGCCGCCACGGCCGCGGGCACCGCGGCCGGCCACCCCGGCCCGCCGGCCGGGCCGGTCGAGGACGACGGGTCGGAGGAGACCGGCACCGCCGAGGGGGCCACCCGGGCGCCCGCCCCGAAGCGGGACGAGAAGGCCGCCCCGCTCACCGCGATACCCAAGGACCAGCCCGAACGCGGGCTGGTCTACACGGGGTTGAGCCTGCCGAGCGGCGACCGCTGCGGCGGGACCCTGGAGGTCACCGGCAGTACCCAGTGCAGCCACGGGCCGGACGTGCCGCCCAAGGGCGTGGACATCCGCCGGGACGTGCCGCCGGTCGCGGCCCCGGCCGGCGGGGTGCCCGTGCTCACCCCCGCCGCCGATGCCCAGGCGCCCGCCGCCGCCGACCTGTTGAAGGGGGCCCCGCCCGTCCTCGACGTCGCCCAGCGGGCCCTGCTCGACGGCACCAGCAGCGCGGCCGCCGATCCCGCGCCGACCGCGCCCGCCGGAACGAAGCTGGCCTGCGAGGGCGACGGCAGCGCCGGCAACCGGGTCCAGGTGGTCTACGTGCACACCCCGGGCAACGACCGCTACGCCCAGTACCTCGCCTCGTTCAAGAAGTGGGCCGCCGACGTCGACGTCATCTACGACGCCAGCGCCGCCGAGACCGGCGGGGAGCGGCACGTCCGCTTCGTCACCGAACCCGACTGCACCGCCTCGGTGTTGAACGTGCAGATCGCCGACGCCGAGATCCAGGACTTCAACGCGGGCAACCGCGCCCTGGCCGCGCAGGGGTTCAACCGCAAGGACCGCAAGTACATGATGTTCACCGACGCCAAGGTGTACTGCGGCATCGGCACCTTCGCCGGCGACGAGCGCCCCGGGCAGGACAACCTCAGCAACTTCGGTCCCTCGTACGGCCGGACCGACGCCGGCTGCTGGGGCGGCAGCACCGCCGCGCACGAACTCGGCCACAACCTGGGCGCGGTGAACAACAGCGCGCCCAACTCCAGCAAGGCCGGGCACTGCACCGACGAGTGGGACGTGATGTGCTACTCGGACGCCCCCGACTACCCGCAGATGCGCACGGTCTGCCCGGACCGCGCCCAGGACGAACGGCTGGACTGCCGCCACGACGACTACTACAACACCGCGCCCGCGCCCGGCAGTTACCTGGCCACCCATTGGAACGTCGCGAGCAACCGCTTCCTCATCGCGGGCAGCGGCGGCGGGAACGGCGGCGGGAACGGCGGCGGGAACGGCGGCGGGAACGGCGGCGGCACCGGGCCGAGCCCGACGCCCACCCCGGGCGGCACGGCCACGCCGACCCGTACGCCCACGGCCTCCCCGACGCCCACCGGCGGCCCCACCGCCACGCCGACCGGCACCCCGTCGCCGACCGCGACCCCGACCCGGGGGAACGGCGGCCCCGTGGTGGCCATCAGCCAGATCACGCCGAATTCCGCCGTCCTGAGCTGGTCCGCCGCACCCGCCGCGGCCGGGTACGACGTCCTGCTGAACGGCCAGGTGATCGGCACCGTCCGGACCACCGTGGTCGGCCTGGTCCGGCTCGCGCCCGCCACCTCGTACACCGTGGCCGTCGCCGTCCGCGACGCCGCCGGGGCGCCGGGCCGGCCGGGCGAGCCCGTCACCTTCCGCACCGCCGCGGACGGCGGGCGTCCGCAGCCGGACGCGCGCTACACCCTGGTCAACGGCCTCACCGGCCAGGCCGCCGACCTGTGGGGCAGCTCGCTGAACGACGGCACGGTGGCGATCGCCTACCAGCGCACCGGCTACGCCAACCAGAAGTGGCGCTTCGAGGACGCCGGCGACGGCGCCGTGCGGATCAGGTCCGCGCGCTCCGACAAGTGCCTGCAGCTCGGCGGCGCGGCGGTCCCGGGCCAGTACGTCGCCCAGCGGCCGTGCTCCGACGCGGCCGCGCAGAAGTGGCAACTCGCCGCTGCCGACGGCGGGTTGACCCTCACGGCGGACGGCGGGCTGGTGCTCGGGATCGGCGAGCGGTGGTACTACGGCGGCCGACTGCTGGAGCTGCAGCGGCCGAACGGTGCTTCTTACCAGAACTGGTCGTTGGTGAAGAGCTCGTGAGCTGTTCGGGGTAAGGCTGTTCCTGTGAGTCCGTAAAACCGGTCGGCCCGTACGCGGGTCGACCCTCGACCCCGACCCTCGACCCCCGACCCCGACCCTCGACCCGAGCCGCCGACGCCCGCGGGCCCCAGGGCCCGCAGGCCCGATGGTCCGTCGCGCCGGGGACGGGCGCCGCCCTCCCAGCGGCGGC
>NZ_JBEXJK010000482.1:0-5995 GCF_040609095.1 Kitasatospora sp. NPDC004799 | reverse complement strand
ACACAACCATATTCACATCCCCCCCTTATCGCCTTGATGACCCGCCCGACCCCCCTAAGCTCAGGCCGGGGGGCCCGGGGCTCGCGGACCCCCCGCACCCCTCGAACGGGACGTTAGACCAGGCCGGTCAGCCGTCCGCCTCGACGCTCTCACCGGGCGGGCGTCCGCTCACCCGTTCGGACTCAAGGGCGGTCTGGAGGATCACCACCGCGGCGGCCTGGTCGACCACCGAGCGGCCCTTCTTGGCCTTGACCCCCGAGGCGCGCAGCCCGTGGGTCGCGGTGACGGTCGACATCCGCTCGTCCACCAGCCGCACCGGCACCGGGTAGAGCCGGTTGGCCAGCCGGGCGGCGTACGCCCGGACCTTCTCCGCCGCCGGGCCCTCCTTGCCGCTGAGCGACCGCGGCAGCCCGACGATCACCTCCATCGCGCCGTACTCGTCGACGATGGCGGCGATCCTGGCCTGCGACTTCACCCCGGCCGGGACGGTCTCCACGGGCGTGGCGAGCACCCCGTCGGGGTCGCAGGACGCGACCCCGATCCGGGCGTCCCCGACGTCGACGGCGATCCGCCGCCCACGCCGGAACGGGCGCTCCTCCTGGACGGGCTCCATCAGCTGGCGCGCTCCGCGACCAGGCCGCGCACCGCGGCGACGGCCTCGCCGACCGCGGCCGGGTTGGAGCCGCCGCCCTGGGCGACGTCGTCCTTGCCGCCACCGCCGCCGCCGAGGGTCTTGGCGGCGGTCCGGACCAGCTCGCCGGCCTTGATGCCGCGGCCGCGGGCCTCCTCGTTGGTGGCGATCACGGTCAGCGGGCGGTCATTGGCCACCGTGAAGGCGGCGACCACGGCCGGGCGCGAGCCGAGGCGGCCGCGCACGTCCAGGACCAGCTTGCGCAGCTCGTCCGCGCCCACGCCGTCGGCGACCTGCGCGGCGACCACGGCGATGCCGTGCACGTCCTCGGCCGAGTCGGCCAGGCCCGCCGCGGCGGCCAGCACCTTCTCGGCGCGGAAGCGCTCGATCTCCTTCTCGGCGTCCTTGAGCTTGGCGAGCATGCCCGAGATCTTCTCCGGCAGCTCCTCCGGGCGGCCCTTGACCAGCTCGGTGAGCTGGGAGACGACGGTGTGCTCACGGGCCAGGAAGCGGTACGCGTCGGTGCCGACCAGCGCCTCGACGCGGCGCACGCCGGAGCCGATCGAGGACTCGCCGAGCAGCTTCACCAGGCCCAGCTGGGCGGTGTTGCCGACGTGGGTGCCACCGCACAGCTCCTTGGAGAAGTCGCCGATGGTGACGACCCGGACCTCGTCGCCGTACTTCTCGCCGAACATCGCGATGGCGCCGGCCTTGCGGGCCTGGTCCATCGTCATGACCTCGGCGGTGACGTCGAGCTCGCGGCCCAGCACGTCGTTGATCTTCTGCTCGACGTCGACCAGCACGCTGCCGGGGACGGCGGCGGGCGAGCCGAAGTCGAAGCGGAAGCGGCCGGGGGCGTTCTCGGAGCCGGCCTGGGCGGCCGTCGGGCCGAGCGCGTCGCGCAGCGCCTGGTGGGTCAGGTGGGTGGCCGAGTGGGCGCGGGCGATCGCCCGGCGGCGCTCGGTGTCGATCGTGGCGTACGCCGAGGCGCCCAGCACGACCTCGCCGAACAGCACCCCGCCGGAGTGCACGACGACGCCCGGGACGGGCTGCTGCACGTCGCGGATCTCCACCACCGCGCCGGACTCCAGCCGGATCCGGCCCTGGTCGGCGAGCTGGCCGCCGCCCTCGGCGTAGAAGGGGGTGCGGTCGAGGATGATCTCGACCTCGTCGCCCTCGGAGGCGGCCGGCGACGGGACGCCGTCCACCAGCAGGCCGACCACGGTGGCCTCGCCCTCGGTCAGGGTGTAGCCGGTGAAGACGCTGGCGCCGGACTTGTCGGCGACCTCGCGGTACGCGGCGACGTCGGCGTGGCCCATCTTCTTGGCCTTGGCGTCCGCCTTGGCGCGGTCCCGCTGCTCCTGCATCAGGCGGCGGAAGCCGGCCTCGTCCACCTGGAGGCCCTGCTCCTCGGCCATCTCCAGGGTGAGGTCGATCGGGAAGCCGTAGGTGTCGTGCAGCTTGAACGCCTGGTCGCCGGAGAGCACGGCGCCGCCGGACTGCTTGGTCTCGGTGACCGCGGCGTCCAGCAGGTTGGTGCCGGCCTTCAGGGTCTGCAGGAAGGCCGCCTCCTCGCCGACGACGACCGTCTCGATGCGCTTGCGGTCGCTCTCCAGCTCGGGGTACTGCGGGGCCATCGCCTTGATCGCGACGTCGATGAGCTCCTTGGCCACCGGCTCGGTGGCGCCCAGCAGGCGCATGTTGCGGATGGCGCGGCGCAGGATGCGGCGCAGCACGTAGCCGCGGCCCTCGTTGCCCGGGGTGACGCCGTCGCCGACCAGCATCAGCGCGGTGCGGATGTGGTCGGTGACCACGCGCAGCGAGACGTCCGACTTGTGCTCGGCACCGTAGGTGTGGCCGGTGAGCTCGGCGGCGCGGTCGAGGATCATCCGGCTGGTGTCGATCTCGAAGAGGTTGTCGACGCCCTGCAGGATGGCGGCGAGGCGCTCCAGGCCGAGGCCGGTGTCGATGTTCTTGCTCGGCAGGTCGCCGAGGATCTCGAAGCCGTCCTTCCCGTCGCCGTGGCCGCGCTCGTACTGCATGAAGACCAGGTTCCAGATCTCCAGGTAGCGCTCGCCGTTGACGGCCGGGCCGCCCTCCTCGCCGTACGCGGGGCCGCGGTCGTAGTTGATCTCCGAGCACGGGCCGCACGGGCCGGGGACGCCCATCGACCAGAAGTTGTCCTTCATGCCCAGGCGCTGGATGCGCTCCGAGGGCACGCCGATGACGTCACGCCAGATCTGCTCGGCCTCGTCGTCGTCCTTGTAGACGGTGATCCAGAGCTTCTCCTTCTCCAGGCCGTAGCCGCCGTCCGCGACGGGAGTGGTGAGCAGCTCCCAGGCGAACTTGATGGCTCCTTCCTTGAAGTAGTCGCCGAAGGAGAAGTTGCCGCACATCTGGAAGAAGGAGCCGTGCCGGGTGGTCTTCCCGACCTCCTCGATGTCCAGGGTGCGCACGCACTTCTGGACGCTGGTGGCGCGCGAGAACTGCGGCTTGACCTCGCCCAGGAAGTAGGGCTTGAACGGCACCATGCCGGCGTTGACGAGCAGCAGGGTGGGGTCGTCGGCGACCAGGGACGCCGACGGAACGACGGTGTGGCCGCGCTCCTCGAAGAAGCGCAGCCAGCGGCGGCGGATCTCAGCCGACTCCATTAGTGGTCCTTCCGGTTCGGGGTGCCGCCCCGCGGCGGCAGGGCGCGGCGGGGCGTTTCTTCAGTGGTCTGGGGGGTGGTGCGGGCACCCTCGGGTGCCGAGCGGGTGCGGGACGGGGGCAGGGCGGCGGCCGGGCTACCGGGCGCCGCCGAGATAGCTCGGTACTGCGGCTCGCCGCGCAGGACGCGGGCACTGCGGGGCTCCACCACGGCGGTGCCGTGCAGCCCGAGGTCGTCCTTCAGCTGCTCCTCGCGCTCGGCCATGCCGGCCTTCACGTCCTGGGCGAACTGCTTGGCCAGGTCGCCCAGGTGCAGCGCACCGCGGGCGGCGGTGCCGGAGAGGCTGTCCGGGGTGAGCCGGTGCACGGCCTCGTTGGCCTTCCGCATGGCCCAGACGGTGGCGCCGGCGCCGACCGCCATCCAGAAGATGCGTGCCATGCCGTCAGCCCCTCACCGCGCGCCGGACCCGGGAGAGCAGGCCGCTCCGGGGCGCGGTCGCGGCGCGCACCTCGGCCCGGATCAGCCGGGCCAGCTCCTCGCGCTCGCCGCTCTGCGGCGCCACCGTGGGCAGGCTGCCCTGCTGCTTGGCGACGGCCTTGCGCACGCCGTAGCTGAACGCCGCGACCTTCACCAGCGGTCCGCCCAGGGTGGCGGCCACGGTGGAGGAGAGCGCGTTGGCGTTGGCGGCGGCGTCCTGCACGTTGGCGGTGATCTCGTCCACCCGCTCCAGCTGCTCGTTGGCGCTGCGCACGGCGGCGCCCGCGTCGGTCAGCAGCGGGACGGCCTGTTCGGTGACCGCCGAGACCAGGACGGCGGCCTCCTTGAGCACCCGCGAGAGGCGGACCAGCACCACGGCGAGCAGGGTGACCAGGACCGCCCAGAACACGGCGACGAGCAACCCGGCCAGCTCTCCCACGGACACCTTTGCGCGCTCCCTCGCCTTGCAGTTCTTCCTACGGAACCCTATCGCGCCCACGCCCGGTTTCCGGACCGGGTTGTTCACCCGGCGATCCGGTCGGGTGTGCGATCCGCGCGCGTAACCTACCCGCTGGTCACCTCGTTCTGCCTGGCAGGCCGTCGCGCGTACGGCCCGACGCATGTCCGGACCTCGACGGTCCGGCCTGGAACACGGGGAGCAGCCTTTGGCCGGGGACTGGAGAGCGGAGCCCGGGGAGCCCGGGGCGGGGCCGTGGGAGCCGGAACCCGGTCGGCTGCCGGCCGAGGTCACCGGCTTCGTCGGGCGGCAGGGCGAACTGGCCGAGCTGGCCGGCCTGCTGGCCTCGGCCCGGCTGGTGACCGTCACCGGGCCGGGCGGCGTGGGCAAGAGCCGGCTGGCCCTGCGCGCGGCGGCCCGGGCGGCCGACGACTTCCCGGACGGCACCTGGCTGGTGGACGTGGCCCCGGTGCAGGACCCGCTGCTGCTCGGCCACGCCGTGCTGGAGGCGCTGCGGCTCACCGACGGCACCGCCCGTCCGCCGCTGGACGTCCTGGCCGAACGGCTGGACGGTCTGCGCCCGCTGCTGGTGCTGGACGGCTGCGAGCACCTGGTGGAGGCCTGCGCCGAGCTGGCCGACGCGCTGCTGCGGGCGCTGCCCGGCCTGCGGCTGCTGGCCACCAGCCGCACCGCCCTGCGGGCCTCGGGCGAGCACCTGCTGACCCTCGGGCCGCTGCCGGTCGGCCCGGCGCCCACCGCCCCGCTGCGGCCGGGCGCGCTGCCGGAGGCGGTGCGGCTGTTCGCCGAGCGGGCCCGGGCGGTGCTGCCGTCCTTCGAGGTGACGGAGGCCAACGCGGAGGCGGTCGCGCTGCTCTGCCGCCGGCTGGACGGCCTCCCGCTGGCGCTGGAGCTGGCCGCCGGCCGGCTGCGCGCGCTGTCGGTGGAGCAGCTCACCGCCCGGTTGGACGACCGCTTCCGGCTGCTCACCGGCGGCTCCCGGACGGCCCTGCCCCGGCACCGGGCGCTGCGCACCACGATCGGCTGGAGCCATGAGCTGTGCACCGTGCAGGAACGTTTACTCTGGGCCCGCCTCTCGGTCTTCGCGGGCGGTTTCGACCTGGAGGCCGCCGAGTACGTCTGCGCCGGCGAGGGCATCGAGCCCGAGGAGACCCTCGACCTGCTCGACGAGCTGGTCGCCAAGTCCGTGGTGCTGCGCGAGGACAGCCCCTTCGGCGTGCGCTTCCGGCTGCTGGACACCCTGCGCGAGTACGGCGGCCAGTGGCTGCGCGCCGCCGGCGAGGAACCGCGGCTGCTGCGCCGCCACCGGGACTGGTACCTGGGCGTCGCCACCTGGGGCGAGGTCGAGTGGTTCGGCCCCCGGCAGGCGGAGACCGCCGAACGCACCGGGCTCGCCCACAGCAACCTCCGCGCGGCGCTGGAGTTCTGCCTCGCCGAGCCCGGCGAGGAGCAGAGCGCGCTGCTGCTGGCCGGGGCGCTCTGGTTCTACTGGATCGGCTGCGGACACCTCGGCGAGGGCCGGCACTGGCTGGACCGCGCGCTCGCCCTGGACCGCGAGCCCACCGAGGCCCGGGCCAAGGCGCTCTGGGTGACCGGCTACCTGGCCGTCCTCCAGGGCGACCTCGGCACCGCCCGCCCGGTGCTGGAGGAGTGCCGCCGCCAGGCCCTGGACACCGGCGACGACCGGGCCCTGGCCTATGCCGTCCACCGCCAGGGCTGCGTCGCGCTGGTCGGCGACGACCCCGACCGGGCCGCCGAGCTG
>NZ_JBEXJK010000481.1:0-6010 GCF_040609095.1 Kitasatospora sp. NPDC004799 | reverse complement strand
GTCCGGCCGAGCGGGCGGCTGGTCCCGGCTACTGGACCGCGCGCAGTGCGTTGACGATGCCGAAGCCGTAGAAGCCGTTGACGCGCGGGCCGCCCGCGCAGGTGGCGTCCCCGCTGCTCCCGGTCCCGGTCCCGCTGGGCGGGCCGGCCGGGCAACCCGGGTTGTCCGCCTGGGCCTTGAGCAGGGCCCGCAGCTGGGCGGGGGAGGCGTCCGGGTGGGCGGACTTCAGCAGCGCGGCCACACCGGAGGCGTGCGGAGTGGCCATGGAGGTGCCCTGGAGGTAGCCGTACCGGTTGCCCGGCATGGTCGACAGGATGCCGCCCTCCCGGGACGGCGTGTCCGGGGCCTGGTACTGGTCGCCGCCCGGCGCCGCGACGTCGATCACGCCGAGGCCGTAACTGGAGTAGTACGCCTTCGCCTTGGTGGGGCCGGTCGCGCTGACGGTGACGACGCCCGGCAGCTGCGCGGGCACCTGCCGGCAGCGGTGCGGGTCGACCGTCCGGGTCGTCGGGGTGGAGTCGTTGGGGCTGCGGCTGTCGGTGAAGCCGTCGGAGGCGAGGTCGTGGTTGGAGTTGCCGGCCCCGGCGATGTTGAGGACGCCCTTGCGCTGGGCGTAGAGCTGGGCGCGGTCGACCGCGTCGACGATGGCCCGCTGGTCGGGGTCGTCCAGGCAGTTGTACTGCCACGGGTCCACGTAGTAGCTGTTGTTGGTGATCTGCACGCCGTGGTCGGCGGCGAACACGAAGGCGCAGACGACGCCCTCGGCGTGGATCAGCTGGCGCGGGACGGGCTGGGAGACCGTGATGCCGGCGACCCGCACCCCGGGCGCCACGCCCGCGACGCCGAGGCCGTTGCGGGCCGCGGCTATCGTGCCCGCCACGTGCGTGCCGTGGAAGTAGTCGGGGCTCGCCGGCCGCCAGGAGCCGTAGGTGGTGTCGGCCTTGCCGCTGACGCAGTCGGCGGACTGCTCGGGGGAGAAGTTCGCGGCGAGGTCCGGGTGGGTGTCGTCGACGCCGGTGTCGATCACGGCGACCGTGACGTCCCTGCTGCCGGCGTTGACCTGCGCGGCCTGGTCCGCGCCGATCGCCCGCAGGTCCCACTGCTCGGCCTCGAGGGGTTCGGCGCCGTCGGCGGAGGCCTTCCCGGCCGACTCCGCCGCGCCCGGGGCGAGGTAGCGCACCGGGCCCTCCTCGGTCGTCGCCGCCGCGCTCAGCGGCGCGGTCCGGGTGGCACCGGCCGACCGCACGCCGGGCACCGCGCGCAACTGCCGACCGAAGTCGGGGTTCGCCGCGTGGGCGACGATGACGCCGATCCGGTCGTACGTGACGACGACGGTGCCGCCGGCCGCGGTGACGGCCCGCTGGACCTCGGCGATCGTGCGGCGGTCGGTCGCGGTGTTGACGACGTACGCCTGGAGGGGCCCGTCCCCGGCCTGCGTGGCGGCCTGCGCGGAGGCCTGCGTGGCGGCCTGCGCCCGGGGCGTCGCCGAGGCCGGTACGGAGAGGGCGGTGAGCGAGGCGGTCAGCGACAGCGCGACCGGGACGGCCAGGCCGAGCCGGAGTAAGGAACGCAGGTGGGCCATGGGGTCTCCACATCATCCGGGTGCGGGAGCCGGCCGAGGACGGAACGCCGGCCGGGCAGGAGCGGTACGGGTGGCACAGGAGGTGCAGGAGGTACAGGAGGTACAGGGGGAAGCTATCCCGCCGCCCCGCCGACAGCAATGGATCCGGCAGCGGCCCGGGCGCGAACGGGCGGCGGCGGTACGGCACTTCGACGTCCGCCGCCCCACCCGTCCGCCGCCCGGACCCCCGCCGGACGCGCCTACGGCCGGTACCGCCCGGCCAGGTCGCCATAGCCGCCCGCCGTCCAGACCGCCGCACGGAACTCCGCGAGGCCGAACGCCCCGGCGCCCTGTCCGGCGGTGGGCGGGAAGTGCGCGGTGCCGCAACGGGCGCAGTACCAGGCCTGGTTCCAGAGCCGTTCGGCCCGGTCCCGGCCCGCCAGGCGCCGCCGCCTGGCGAGGAACAGCGCCGTCGCGCCCGCCAGCAGGGCGATCGCGAGGGCCAGGATCAGGTACGACCCCCAGAGCGGGACCAGCGCGTCGTTCCCGTCGGCGAGCGGGGCCGCCGCGTGGGCGGCCGGGGACACCGGATCCGCCTTCGGCAGGCCACCCGGGAGGAGGTCGGTGGGGAAGTCGTTCGGGAACCCCGGGTGCTTGGTCACCCAGTCCGGTGGCGAGAGGTCGGGCTGCCGGCGGACGGGCGCGTCGCGCGCCGCGTTGCCCTGGAAGAAGGTGAAGACCGCCCCGAGCAGCGTCGCGAAGCCCAGGGTCGCCAGTGCCTGGACCACCGCGCCGACC
This sequence comes from Kitasatospora sp. NPDC004799, assembly GCF_040609095.1. Lineage (NCBI taxonomy): Bacteria > Bacillati > Actinomycetota > Actinomycetes > Kitasatosporales > Streptomycetaceae > Kitasatospora > Kitasatospora sp. NPDC004799. The sequence continues at coordinate 3,651 of NZ_JBEXJK010000481.1, read as the reverse complement.
GCGGGCGGCGCGGGTGCCAGGGCCCGGCCGAGCGCGGAGAGCTCCTCGCGCGTCCGGGTACGGCCGTCCCCGTCGGAGGAGCGCACGGTGACGGTCCGCCGTTCGCCCAGGTGGACCGCCGGTACGCTGCGGACCTGGTCGGTCAGCGCGCAGCCGGGGCAGGGCGGCAGCGGGCCGCGCGGCGGCGGCGCAGGGACGGCGTCGTTGATCGGCATGTACGGAAATCCCCCCGGACCACGGTCGGGCGACCGTTCGTATCCCGGTGGACGCCCCCGCTCCGCCCCCGGTTGCAGCCCGCTCGCCGTCCGCCCCGTCCCCACTGGCCGCCCCGTCCCCGGAGACCGCCGCTACGCCCCGGCCTGCCGGTAGAGCGTCACCAGGACGCCGTGCACCGGCTCGCCCTCCGGGTCCTCCTCCGTCTCGTCGACCAGCGCGGCCAGCAGCTCGGCGAGCCGCGCGGCCTTGGCCGGGCCGAGCCGCAGGTGGCGCAGCGCCAGCAGGTGGTCGGCGGGGGAGCGGTCCAGCTCCTGGGCGACGGCGCCGAGCAGCGCGGCCGTGCCCTCGGCCTGCGGTTCGGTGACGAGGAGCCGCTCGGCGGCCCGCCGGTAGTACTTCTCGGTGCCGCCGCGCACCTGCCGCGTTCCCGCGTCCTGGACCAGCCCCGCCTCGCAGAGCACCCGGAGGTGGTGGGAGACGCTGCCCTTGTTCACCCCCAGCTGCGCGGCGAGCCGGCTGATCGTCGACGGCCGGCTGCTCAGGGCGAAGAGCAGGCGCTGGCGCAGGGGGTGGGCGAGCGCGGTGTGCTGCAGGGGCGTGCTGATCCGCTGGGCGTCTTCGTCCGGTTGGTGTTTCACCCCATCAAGCGTTAAGTAAGGTTGACGCTTTGGCAAGTCGCTGGTCTACTTCCCTGCCATGACCTCCACCACCACGCCGCCCGCGCTGGACACCGCCGCCGTCATCGACTCGATCGCCGACCTGGTCAGCGAGCACTACGTCTTCCCCGACGCCGCCCGCCAACTGGCGGACCTGCTGCGGCGCCGGAGCGCCGAGGGCTCCTACCGGGCCGAATCCGCCGAGGAGTTGGCCGAAGCGGTCACCGCGGACCTGCGGTCCGTCAACGGCGACCTGCACCTGGGCGTCAAGTACCACGAGGTGCCCGTGCCGCCGGAGCAGGGCGCCGCCACGCTCACCGCGATCCGCAGACGGTTCGACGAATCCCTGGGCGGCGTGGCGCGCGTGGAGCTCCTCGACGGCGGCGTCGCCGTCCTGGAGCTCGCGCCCCTGCTGTTCCCGCTGGACTGGGCGGCGCAGCCGCTGGCCGCGGCGCTCTCCGTGGTGGCCCCGGCCCGCGCCCTGATCCTGGACCTGCGCCGCGTCGTCGGCGGCGACCCGAACACGGTCGCCTTCGTCTGCGGCTACCTGCTCGACGGCCGCACCCACCTCAACACCATGCTCTCGCGCCAGGGGGACGTGGCCGAGCAGTACTGGACGCCCCCGTTCGTCCCGGGCGCCCGCTTCGGCGGCAGCAAGCCGGTCTACGTGCTGACGAGCGGGAACACCTTCTCCGGCGGCGAGGAGCTCTCCTACGACCTGCAGCAGCTCGGCCGCGCCGAGGTCGTCGGGGAGACCACCCGGGGCGGGGCCCACCCCCGCGAGGGCTGGACGGTCCACCCGCACCTGGAGCTCAGCGTCCCCATCGCCCGCGCCGTCAACCCCGTCTCGGGCACCAACTGGGAAGGCACCGGCGTCCGGCCCGACGTCCCCTGCGACGCCGACACGGCGCTCGACCGCGCCCTGGCCCTGGCCACGGCCCGACTGGCCTGACCCGCCGTCAGCGGGCGGACCGCACGACGGCACCCGCGCCGGGGCGGCGGGTCGGGCGACGGCACCCGCGCCCGGGCGGCGGGTCGGACGGACCCCGCCCCCGGCGCGGGTCACCGGGCGTCGTCGTGCCCGAGGCCGCGGTCGGGCGCGCTCATGTCGCCCGTCCCGGGCGTGCCCTCGGCGAGCCCGTAGCGCAGGTACACGGTGCCCACGGGGGCGGCCGCCGGGGGTTGGAGGAGCGTGAGGTTGGTGGGCACCGCGCCGCCGTCGAACACCTTCTTCCCGACGCCGAGCACGATCGGGTGCACCCACAGGTCGAGCCGGTCGAAGAGCTTCTCCCGCAGCAGGGTCTGCACCAGGTCCAGGCTCCCGACGACCTTCACGTTCTCGTGCCGGTCACGGACCTCGCGCACCGCGCCGGCCAGGTCCGGGCCGAGCAGGGCGGAGCCGGCCCACGGGAGCTCGGGCGTGCCGCGCGAGGCCACGTACTTCGGGATGCGGTTGAAGAGCTCGGCGATCTCCCCCTCCGTCTGGTGCGGCCAGTAGCCGGCGAAGATGTCGTACGTCCGCCGGCCGAGCAGCAGGGCGTCGGTGCCCTCGTACGCGGCGAGGATCTGCGCGAAGGTGGCGTCGTCGAGCAGGGGCGCCTGCCAGCCGCCGAACGGGAACCCGGCCGGGTCCTCGTCGGGGCCGCCGGGTGCCTGTCCGACGAGGTCGAGCGTCGCGAACAGTTCGATCTGGACGAGGCCCATGTCTGCACTCCCGATGAGTCGGTGAATCCCCCCGTCGAGATGTAGACCCGCCGGCCCCGGAAGACCCATCGCCACGCCGGAACCCGCTTCCCGCACCCCCGACCGCCGCGCCCGGCGGCCCGCCCTCCGCCCCGTCCGGCGCCCCGTCCGGCGCCCCGCCCGGCGCCCGGAAAACTCCGTGTCCGACCTTCGGCCGGACCGGCCGGACGGGTTCCGGCCAAGTCGGATTTCACCGTCCAACCACCGGACACCCACACGGCCTCCCCACTAGGGTGAGGCCCGATCAACCGCTCGGCCATCCCCCCGACCAGCGGGCATCGAGTGTGCCCGCCGCCAGGACTGGAGTGAACCGATCATGCATCCTCGTCCCCTGTGGAAGCGCCTCGCCGGCGCGGTCGTCCGTCGCGGCATAGGCGCCACCCTGGGCGCGCTCGCGCTCATCGCCTCGTTCGTCCTCGCCGGCACCGCCGCCGGCACGTCCAGCGCGGCCGCCCAGCCGGCCGGCGTCAGCAGCACCGGCCAGTGGGCCTGCTCCGGAGCCGCCATCCCGGAGGGGTGGGTCATCACCGCCTTCAACAAGGACGGCTGCGGCGGCTGGGGCTCGTGGTTCCAGGAGCCGGAGGCGGACGGGCTCTACAGCTGCGGCGGCTCCCCGATCATCCAGGGGTACGTCCTCACCGACTACATCAAGTACGGCTGCAACGGGATGGGCGCCTGGCGGCACAACCTCGTCCGGGACGGGATCTGGACCTGCGGCGGCTCCCCGATCGTCGCGGGGTACGTCGTGACCGGCTACATGGTCTACGGCTGCAACGGGGTCGGTGCCTGGTTCCACCAGATCGCGAAGGCCGGCCTGGTCACCTGTCCCAACTCGCCGATCCCGGCCGGCTTCCGCTCGGGCGCGTACTGGAGCGGCGGCTGCAGCGGCCACGGCGGCTACTACCTCGCCGTCGCCTGACCCGGCGCCACACCCGGCACCGCCGTGGGGGCCGCCCCGCCGGGCCGGGGGCCCGCCCCCGCCGCCCCCCCCCCCCCCCCCCCCCCCCCCCCCCCCCCCCCCCGCCCGCCCGCGGGG
>NZ_JBEXJK010000480.1:0-6023 GCF_040609095.1 Kitasatospora sp. NPDC004799 | reverse complement strand
GGTCCGGCGGTGGGGGAGCCGCCGGACCCGGGCCGTCCGCCGTTCCGGTCGCGCCCAGCGGCCCCGCCGGCAGCGGGGGTTGGACCCGACGCATCCGGAGCACGGTCTCCCACTTGTCGCGCGTAGAAACGTTCTTCCGCCGTACGTCTGGCCGTTGCCCGCCGCCACCGGTAGGGATCTGGTGGCGCTGCTAGAACCGCAGCGCCCAACCATTCCCATCCGTGCTCACACCGCCGGGCCGCGAGCCCGGACGGTGGTCAGGAGTAGGCCTCATGCGGAGCACCTCGAATTCCCGGATCAGTCCGAGAGCGCCGCGGGTGCGGCGCCGGACGCTGGCGGCCGCCTCCGCCGCGGCCGTGGTGGCGGCGCTGGTGGCGCTGCCCGGCGGCGTCGCGCAGGCGGTGTCGCCGGACATCGTGATCAGCCAGGTGTACGGCGGTGGCGGCAACTCCGGCGCCCCGTACGCCAACGACTACGTCGAGCTGTACAACCGCGGCACCACCCCGGTGTCCGTCACCGGCTGGACGGTGCAGTACGCCTCGGCCGGCGGATCGAGCTGGTCGCGGACCACCCTCTCGGGCACGATCGCCCCGGGCCACTACTTCCTGGTCCAGGAGGCCGCCGGGGCCGGTGCGGGCGCCGCGCTGCCGGCGGCGGACGTCACCGGCACGATCGCCCTGTCCGCGACCTCCGGCAAGGTCGCCCTCGTCACCAACGGCACCGCGCTGACCTGCGCCTCGAACTGCGCGGGCCAGGCCGGGGTGAAGGACCTGGTCGGCTACGGCAGCAGCGCGAGCTCCGCCGAGGGCTCGCCGACCGGCAACCTGGCGAACAGCACGGCCGCCCTGCGCGCGGGCGGCGGCGCCACCGACACCGACAACAACGCGGCGGACTTCGCGGTCGGCGCGCCCGCGCCGCGCAACTCCGCCACCGGCGGGGGCGGCAACACCGGCGGCACCCGAATCCACGACATCCAGGGCGCCGCCCGCACCTCCCCGCTGGCCGGCAGCGCCGTCAGCGCGGTGCCCGGCGTGGTGACGGCCGTCGGCCCCAACGGCTTCTGGTTCCAGGACCCGCAGCCCGACAGCGACCCCGGCACCAGCGAGGGCGTCTACGTCTACACCGCCGGGGCGCCCTCGGTCGCGGTCGGCGACTCGGTCACGGTCGGCGCCACCGTCAGCCAGTACCGCCCGGGTGGCACCGGCGGCACCACCAACCTGTCGATCACCGAACTGACCGCGCCCACCGTCACGGTGGTCGCCCACAACGCGCTGCTGCCCGCCGCCACCGTGGTCGGCCAGGGCGGGCGGATACCCCCGTCCGCCGTCATCTCGAGCGTCACCTCCGGCGACGTCGAGACCGCCGGGAACTTCCAGCCGGCCACCGACGGCCTGGACTTCTGGGAGTCCCTGGAGGGCATGCGGGTCGAGCTCGACAACGCGGCCGTCGTCGGCCCGACCAACAAGTACGGCGAGCTGTCCGTCGTGCCGCAGGGCAGCGGCACCCGCACCAACCGGGGCGGCATCCTGCTGCAGGCGAACGACGGCAACCCGGAGCGGGTCGTCCTCGGCAAGGCGCTCGCGCCCACCCCGACCGCCGACGTGGGCGACACCCTGAGCGGCGCCACCGTCGGCGTGCTCGACTACGCCTTCGGCAACTTCACCCTCCAGGTCACGGCGACCCCGACGGTCAGCCGCGGCGGCACCGCCCCCGAGGTCACCGCCGCGCCGACGGCCGGCCAGCTCGCCGTGGCCACCTTCAACGTGGAGAACCTCGCCCCGTCCGACCCGCAGAGCAAGTTCGACGGCCTCGCGGCGGGCATCGTCACCAACCTGCGCTCGCCCGACCTGGTCGCCCTGGAGGAGATCCAGGACAACAGCGGCGCCACCGACGACGGCACGGTGAGCGCGACCCAGACCCTGGCCAAGCTCACCGCCGCCATCGCCGCGGCTGGCGGGCCCTCCTACTCCTACCGCGCGATCGACCCGGTGGACGGCCAGGACGGCGGGCAGCCCGGCGGCAACATCCGCCAGGTGTTCCTGTTCCGCACCGACCGCGGCCTGACCTTCACCGACCGCCCCGGCGCCGGATCGACCACCGCCGACTCCGTGGTGAACGCGGGCGGCACGCCGCAGCTGGCCTACTCGCCCGGGCGGATCGACCCGTCCAACACGGCGTTCAACGCCAGCCGCAAGCCGCTCGCCGGTGAGTTCCGCTGGAACGGCAAGCCGGTCTTCGTGATCGCCAACCACTTCAACTCCAAGGGCGGCGACCAGCCCCTCTTCGGCCGCTACCAGCAGCCGGCCCGCCCCTCGGAGAGCCAGCGCCACTCCCAGGCGGCCGCGGTGAAGGGCTTCACCGACCAGATCCTGGCCGTGGACCCGAACGCCGCGGTCGTCGTGCTCGGCGACCTCAACGACTTCGAGTACTCGCAGACCACGGACATCCTCACCGCCGGCGGCTCGCTCACCGACCTGCCGCGCACCCTGCCGCTGCCCGAGCGCTACACCTACGTGTACCAGGGCAACTCGCAGGTGCTGGACCACATCCTGATCTCCGGCTCGCTGGCGGCCACGGCGTACGGCTACGACATCGTGCACCTCAACAGCGAGTTCAGCACCCAGCTGAGCGACCACGACCCGCAGGTGGTGCGCATCCCGCTGCCGTGACCCGTCGGGCCTGCTTGCGGCGCCGGTCTCCCTCGTGTGCGGGGAGGCCGGCGCCGCTCTCGTCCCGTTCGTGTTCGCCACTCGTGTGAAGAATGCCCGGAGCATGCCTCCATCGGCCGATCATCTCCGCTGCCCGGCCGCCGGTCCGTGCCAGAGTCGCAAGCGGGCGCGGAGACAGCGCCCCTACCGCCGGACCGGCACTCCCGGCAGACCGCCGCAGGTGCGCACCGGCTCGCCGTCGGCGCACCGCCGGTCGGCACCGACCGAACCAGGAGAAGACATGTCGAAGTTCCGTACGATGGCCGCCTGCCTGTCGATGGCGGCGGGGTTCGCCGTCGCCGCGCCGATCCCGGCCGCGGTCGCGGCGCCCGCCGCCACCGGCTACAACCGGTGCGGGAGCGGCCAGTTCTGCCTGTTCCAGCACGTCGACGGACAGGGCGGCTACGTGGCGCTGACGGGTTCGACCCCGTCGCTCGTCGGGCTGAACTTCAACGACATCGCGTCGTCGGTGCGCAACAACACCGGCGCCACCTGGTCGGTCTACACCGACATCAACTACGGCGGCCGGTGTCTGACCATCTCCCACAACTACACCGGCAACCTCACGCAGTACGCCGGCATGAACGACTCGGTCAGCTCCGCACGGCCCGGCGGGTGCTGAGGGGGCGCGGGCCCCTCGGGCAGCGCCCCCGCTGACCGCCCGGAATGATCACCCGGGTCGGTGCGCGGAGCGGGCCGACCCGGGGTGCCGCGGCGACGTCGGCGCCAGCGGGGCGTCGTCGTGCGGGCGGGGCGTCGCGGTCAACCCGCCACGCCCCGCCGCAGGTTCGGCCGTCGGGCCGTCGGGGGCAGCCGTCAGCGCGTCACGATCCAGGACAGGCTCGCGGTCAGCTTCCCGCGCAGCGCCGGGTCCGCGACGGCCGGGGTCGGGTCGGTGGCGACGGCGGTGAGCGCGTGCGGCCGGGAGCGCGGCCCGGTCAGCTTGAGTTCGGCCAGGTCCAGCGCGGTGCGGCCGGCCAGCCGGGGCAGCTCCCGCCCGTCCAGGTACCAGCGCAGCCGGGTGCCGGGGACGGGCAGGTCGACGGTGAGGCGGTCCGCGGGGGTGAGCCAACTGCCCTGGGCGGTGGGGCTGGTGAGCGGGGTGGCGTGGCGGTAGAAGCCCGCGATCATCGCCTCGCGCCCGGGCAGGTTGAACTCGCGGCCGAGCGAGCGCATGATCGAGTGCTCGGTCGGCCGGTAGAGCCCGGTGGGGTAGTAGCCGCCGCCCTCGTACGTGCCGACGGTACCGCCGTCCGGCGAGGCCTGGCCCAGCCAGCGGGACCACTTGGTGCCCTGCGCGCGCATCCGGTCGGCGGTCAGGGTGCTGATGTTGGCCTCGGCGGGCTCGTCGCCCTGGTACGTCCCCTGGCCGTCGTACGCGTACTCGTCGGCCAGCTTGCCCAGCGAGTGCCCGGTCTCGTGCACCGCGATCTGCCCGGACCTCGCGTTGCCGCCCGCCACGGTGGCGATCCCGTCGTAGCCGACCGGGGACTTGACGTCGTTGTAGCCGGCGCCGCCGTACTTCGCGGTGTTGGCCACCACGAGCACCAGGTCCGCCTGCGGGGCCCTCGCCGCGTAGGACTCGACCGCCTTCTCGTCCACGCAGAGCAGCCGCTCCACGCCGTCGCACCAGAAGTGCGAGCCCAGCGCGGTGTGCCGGACCGTCCCCTGGTCCGGGTCCCCGGTCACCCCCGACTCGGGCGAGACGGCGGACACCGTCCAGACGTTGAACAGCGCGCGGTAGGTGGCGTAGGGCTCGACGGCGGTCAGCTCGCGCCACTTCTGGGCCGCGTCCGTACGGAACTTCTCCTGCTCCTGCGCGGTGTACCCGTCGCCGATCACCACCACGTCCAGCTTGGTGGCCGGCTCGCCGTTGCGGACCAGCGCCGTCACCTCGCCGTCGCCCGGTACCGGCGCCACGCCCTGGGGGCGGTCGGCGAGGTAGGGGGAGGCGGCCGGGGCCTGGGCGTGGGAGATGCCGCCGTCCTCGGCGAACACCTCCACCTGACGCGTCGTCGGCGGGCCGTCCGCGGGGCGGCCCCAGGCCGGCGCGGCCCCCAGCACCGTGGCGGCGAGTGCGGCGGCGAGCAGGGCGGTGGTGGCGGTCCTGGCGGTGGTGCGGTGCACGGGCATCCTCCCGGAGGGAACGGTCTGTGGCCTGCCCCCTTCCCATGGCGAGGACCTGACAATCCTTCCTGTGGTGCCGCCCCCAGGGGGTGAACCGCCGCGCGGGCGTGGCGGCCCGCCCGCGCGGGGGCCTCAGCCCCGCCGGCCGTCGGCCTTCGGCGTCGCGCACAGGGCGTCGTCGACGAGCTGGTTCTCCGCCTCCGCCACCCGCACGACGTCCTGCTCGGTGGCGGCCTGGACGCCCGACAGCGAGACGGCGACGCTGCGCCGACCGTCGGCGGTGACGCCGACGGTGGTGATCCACCCCGCGTCGCCGCCCTCGTGGCCCCAGTACTCCCCGCCGCAGGACAGCCGGCGGGAGAAGAGGCCCAGCCCGGCCCGGGCACCCGGCATGAACCGCTCGAACCCGTCGCTGACCTGGACGGTCCGGGTCATCTCCGCCAGCTGCTCCGGCCGCAGGAGCCGGCCGCCGAGCAGGGCGCCGAAGAACCGGTCGAGGTCGGCGGTGGTGGAGACGAGCCCGGCCTCGCCGTTGGTGCCCGATCCGACCTGCTCGGTGACGTCCACCAGCGGCTCGTCGGCCTTGAACCGCTGGTAGGTCTCGGCGTGCGGCCGGGGCAGGGTGGGTGAGGTGCCCGGCCGGAAGGTGTGGTCGAGGCCGAGCGGGCGGACGATCCGGTCCCTGACCTCCTCGTGCCAGGGGTTCCCGGTGACCCGCTGGATGATCATGCCGAGCAGGACGTAGCCGGTGTTGCTGTAGTTCCAGCCCGTGTCCGGTGTGAAGTCCCGGTCGTGTCCCATCGCCCGGGCGACGATCTGCTCGGGTGCGTACGCGTCGTACCGGTGCCGGCGGAAGTCCTCCGCCGAGGTGTAGTCCGGGTAGTCGTCGTGGATGCCGCTGGTGTGCTGGAGCAACTGGCGGACGGTGATCGCGCGGCCGTCGTTGTCGTTCCCGGTCACCACGCCCGGCAGCCACCGCTCGACTCGGTCGTCCAGGGAGAGCCGGTTCTCGCCGGCGAGTTGCAGGGTCACCGTGGCCACGAACGTCTTGGTGACGCTGGCGATCCTGAAGTAGCCGTTCCGGGGGACCGGCCGGCGGTCCGTCAGGCTCGCGACGCCACTGGCGGTGGTGAGGTTGCGGCCGTCGGCGGCGACCACGCGGGCCTGAATCGTGCTCGGCTTGATGCG
>NZ_JBEXJK010000479.1:0-6037 GCF_040609095.1 Kitasatospora sp. NPDC004799 | reverse complement strand
GACCCGTCAGGAACCGACCCGATCCGGTGATCCGTCAGCGAGCTCATCAGTGTCTCCCTTGATCAGGGTGTCCACCTGATTCATGACACTCCCGGGCCGACTTCCTGCGCTGTTACGGGCGATCCGGCGACAGGATGTGGGGCGGCGGGCGGCGGCTCGGGCAAGCGGGATCGGGGCCGGGGCGTCCGATCGAGTGTCACGGCCCCGGGCGCAGGCCCACGGCCTCCGGCCGTTGCCCTGGTGGTGCTGCGTACGGGATAACGCCGTTGCCGGCATCGACGCGAAAGGTCGGGCGGGCCGTCTCGGCGACGGGGTATGGGGGTGGGGGCCGGCGGGGCGCGGAGGGCGGGTCCACGGCTTCCGCCGATTGGCCTGGCCGTGTTGCGTAGGGGGTGGCCGCTGCTGTCGGCCTCGCCTTCCGGGCCGGCTCGGTGGGGGATGCGGGGTTGGGCCGCGTGGTGCAGTGGTGGGTGTGGGAGGCCCGGGGGTGGCCGGGGGTGTGCGTAGCGTTGCGGGATGACGGAAGCCATGCAGGGCGGGAGCCCGGCGCAGGTGAATGCGGCTCGGGTGATGGCGTCGGCGGTGGTGTTCGCCATTCCGGTGCTGAAGCTGGCGTGGACGCTCGGGGGTGGGGACGCCGCTCGGGACGCGCTGCTGGCGATGGGGCCGGCGAACTGGGTGGACGTCGTCATCGGGATTCTTCGCCGAGCCGGTGCTGGCGGTCGTGCTGGCGGCGGTGCTCTCCTACCTCAGCTACGCCTTTCGGGCCGCTCACGGCGGGGCCGCCCGGCACCAGGGGCGGGCCCTGGTGGAGACGGCGGCGAAGGCGGCGATCCTGCCGGGGGCGCTCGGGGTGGTGGTCGGGGCGTTCAACGGGCTGTGGTGCGGGGTGGCGGCCGGCGTCCTGGGCTATCTGCTGCGGCTCGGCGTGGTGGCCGAGTACCGGACCGGCGCGCGCTCGGCCGTCACCGGCCACCGCACCGGGCGGCCGGCCGTGGCCTTCGGGCCGCGGGTCGTCGACACGGTCGGGATCGTGGCGCTGTCGCTCTCCCTGGTGGTGCTCCCGGTGCTCCCGGTGCTCTCGGTCGTCGCCGCCCTCGACGGCCGGTCCTGGACGAGCGTGTTGATGTGCGACGTCGACACCGGTGCCGGCCCGCAGCGTGCCCGGCTGGTCGAGCTGGACCGGCAGGCCGCGGGCGTCGTCGGCTGGGACGTCCCGGCCCACGAGGTGGTCAGCGGCACCAACTGTTCCGTCGACCCGGACGACGTCCTGCGCGATCCCTGGTGGCGCCGGTAGGACCCGCCCCGCCGGTCCCGGGTCCGACGGGCGACGGGCGCGCCACCGTCCGTCAGTAGATCAGGTAGTCCGGGCGCCGCCCTTCGTCGTCGATCTCCCCGGTGGCCTGGGTCCGCAGCTTGGCGGACAGCTCCGCCAGGGCCCGGGAGGCCGCGACCTCCTCGCCGATCCTGGCGAGCGGACGGTCCTCCGCGCTCTTCACGGACTCGCCGTGCGCGCTCAGGCCTGGTGCCCTGGCGCCGGTCAGCCTGGCCTCACACGTCGTGTGCACGCCGTCTTCCTCGAAGCTCAGCTCCACGTCCCACTGGTTGTGCATGCCACACCTCCTGGCGCAGGCCCCCGTCGCGCCGGTCCGGAACGGCCACGGACGGTGACCCGTGGCGGCTCGCTCACACCAGCGTGCGCCTGCCCCGCCGGTGGCGGCAAGCGCTGCCGCGAGGCCCGGGGCCGGCCGCTCCGCGCGCGTGTCGTGCGATCGGCCCGGGCACCGGCCCGGCGGTACGCTGACGGGAGCGGCCGCGACGCCCGACCCACCTCTCGGACCCGTCGGCGCGGCGCGGGCAGCGACAACCTGGTGGTCCCTCCGTGGCGGTCTTCCTCCTCGCTCTCAGCGCGGCCTGCTGTCTGGGGCTCGGCTTCGTCCTCCAGCAGCACGCGGCGCAACAAGCCCCGCGCTCCGATCTGCTGCGCTGGCGGCTGCTGCTGGACCTGATGCGGATGCCGCAGTGGCTGCTCGGCACCGGGTTCATGGTCAGCGGGCTGATCCTCTCCGCGTTCGCGCTCAACCAGGGCGAGGTGTCACTGGTCGAGCCGCTGCTGGCGACCAACCTGATCTTCGCCATGGCCCTGGCCCGGGTGTTGACGCGTCAGACCCTGGGCCGTTCCGGCTGGGCCGGGGTGGCGCTGCTGGCCCTCGGAGTGACGGCCTTCATCGTGGCCGGTCAGCCGACCGGCGGCGGGCCACCCGCCGGGGAACTGCGGCACTGGCTGGTGGTCGGCACCGTGGTCGGGCTGGTCGTGCTGCTGGTCTCGCTGGCCCGGCGGCTGCCGCTGTTCGAGGAGGCGACCCTGCTGGCGCTCGCCGCCGGGCTCCTCTACGGCCTCCAGGACGCACTGACCCGGACCACGACCCAGCGCCTCGACCACGAGGGGCTGGCCGCGGTGCTGCGCAGTTGGCAGCCGTACGCGGTGGTGGTGGCGGGCGTGGTCGGGCTGCTGCTGGTGCAGAGCGCCTTCGAGGCCGCGCCGCTGCGGATGTCCCTGCCTGCCCTGACCGCCGCCCAGCCGCTGTCCGGGATCGCCTGCGCGGTGGGCTTCCTCGGGGACCGGCTGCGGGTGACCCCGGGGGCGCTGGCCTGGCAGTCGGCCGGGCTGCTGGCGATCGTGATCGGGGTGATCGTGATCGGCCGCCATCCGGCGATGCCCGGGACCGTCCGCGACACCCTGGAGAGCATCGGGGCGCCGCCGGAGAACGGTGCGGAGGAGCAGTCCGAGGGCGAAGCGGAGGGGGAGCCGACGGGCGGGTCCGCGGAGGACGACCGCCCCGGGAGCACCGGTTAGTCCGCGATGTGCTGGAGCGCGCAGGCGGACGCCGTGGCCGGTGGGCTAGTCGCGGCTGCGGGGGTGGCGTCGCTGGTCCGCGCCCACCGGGCCGGCCGGCCCGAACGCCTGCCGCTCGCCGCGCTCCCTCTGGTACTGGGCGTGCACCAGCTGATCGAGGCGGTGGTCTGGCTCGGTACGGACGACCGGCTGCCGGACGGCCTCGCCGGGGCGGCCCGCACCGCCTGGGCGGTGATCGCCCTGCCGCTGCTGCCCGTGCTCCTCCCCGCCGCCGTGTGGTGCGCGACCAGCGGGCCACGTCGACGCGTGCCGGCCGCGCTCACCCTGCTCGGCGCGGCGGTCGCCGTTCCGTTGGCCGCGGCCGTCGGCTCCCGTCCGGTGACGGCCGCCGTGCACGGCCACACCCTCGGCTATGCCATCGGCGTCCCGTTCCCGGCCGTCCTGCTGGCCGGCTATCTCCTCGCCACCGTCGGCTCCCTCCTGGTGAGCGGCGACCGTCTGCTCCGCCGCCTCGGTCTCCTCATCGGCGCGGGCGCCCTCGTCTGTGCCCTGCTCTGGCGCCTCGCCTTCGTCTCCACCTGGTGCGCCCTCGCCGCGCTGACCAGCCTGCTGCTGCTCCACTGGGCGGGCCACCAGTCGGCGGGCGCGCCCACCCCTGCCGCCGGTCGGGCCCGCTAGCCGGCTCCGAAGCGCCATTCACGCACCGTGCGCCGGCTCCGGCTCCGACAACGGCTCCGGGTCGACGGCCGTGGTGCCGGTGGTACCGGTACGGCCCGCGCTGCCCGCGCGCGCCCGGAGGCGGTCCATCTCGCGCCACTCGGGGCGCAGCCCGGCCAGGGTCGTGGTGGCGAAGTACAGGGCTCCGGCCGCGAGCAGGCTGGGTATCAGCCCGACCAGGGCGACCGCCGCGCCGGCGACCAGCCCGCCGAGCGGGATGCCGGCCCAGGCGAGGGAATCGCCGAGGGCGTGGACGCGGCCCAGCAGGTGGCGGGGCACCCGCTCGAAGAGCACCGCGCCGAGGATCGGGTTGAGGAAGCCGGAGCCGAAGCCGCCGATCGCGAAGACCGTGAGCACCAGCCACATCGGCGCGCCGAGGGCGAGCACCAGGAAGCGCGGCGCGCCGCACAGCAGGAAGCCGGTGAAGAAGACCGTCCGGCGGGGCAGCCGGGAGGCGACGGCCGCCGCTATCAGGCTGCCGACGACGGCGGTGGCGCCCATGACGGCGGCCGTCAGGCCGATGGCGGCCGGACCGTTGCCGGACTCCCGCGCCCAGACCGGGACGAGGACGGTGATGAACCCGGCGTCGATCAGGTTGGTGATGCCGACCATCACGATCACGGTGAGCAGCAGCGGCTCGGAGCGCAGGAAGGTGAAGCCCTCCCGGAACATCCGCCAGTAGCCCGCGGGCGGCTCCCCCTCGGACGCGTCGGCGGCCGCGGCGGGCACCGCCGAGCGGCCCATGCCGCGTGGCAGCGCGACCGCGATGATCAGCGACCCGAGCGCGAAGGTGCCCGCGTTGACCGCGAGGCCGGCCAGCGGGCCCATCACCGCGACCAGCCCGCCGCCGACCGCCGGACCGACGGTGGAGGCCAGCCGCTCGGTGACGCCCGACAATCCGGTGGCGCGCTCCATCGGCACCCGGGCGTGGTCGGCCGCCTCCGGGACCATGACGGACTTGGCCAAGTCCCCCGGGCCGCGCATCGCCCCGATCACCGCGACCGTCACCAGCAGCGCCCAGAAGGGGAGCAGCCCCTGCGCGTGCAGCAGCGGGACCAGCCCGGCCGCGACGGCGCTGACCGCGTCCGTCGTCCAGGACACCACCCGCGGGCCGAGCCGGTCCACCAACGGCCCGGTCAGCGCCTTGACCGCCACGTACGGCGCCATCTCCGCGAAGGCGACCAGGCCCGTCATGGTGGCGCTGCCGGTGGTGGCCAGGACGAACCAGGGCAGGGCGATGGCCGACACGCGGGTGCCCGTCACCGAGACGGCCGTGGCCGTCAGGACCCCGGCGAGCGGCCGGAAGCTGCGCCCGGGCCCGTCGACGACGGCCCCCGCGGTCGTGGTCGCGGTCGTGCCGACCGTGGTGCTGGTCATGTCGTTTCCCCCTCGTCGGTGTCGTCGCGCAGGTCCGGCAGGACGTGGACGACGACGGAGACCTGCTCCGATCCCTCCGGGACCGGCCCCTCGGCGCCCACCCAGCGGTAGCGCCTGATCACTTCGCTCAACTCGCCGGACAGCTGCTGGGCCTCGGCCGGCGTCAGCTGGAGCACCAAGTCGCTCAGGTTCACCGCCTTGCGCCAGTCCTGCGGCATCGTCTCGAAGGCGTCCAGCGAGCGCTGGGCCGTCAGCGTGTGTGCGGCCAGGACGGACCGCAGGTAGCCGGCGGCCTCGCCCAACTCCTCCTCCGCCATGTCGTCCACCGTCCAGACCGTGACCCGGTGGGCCGAACGCCACCAGCGCTCACGGGCGTTGCCGCGCCCCTCGTCCTCCTCGACGAAGCCCGCGGCGGCGAGCTGGCGCAGGTGGTAGCTGGTCGCGCCGGAGTTGATCCCCAGCTCCGCGGCGAGCCGCGTCGCCGTGGAGGGGCCGTACTTGCGCAGCAGCCCCACCACCCGCAGGCGCACCGGGTGGGCCATCGCCCGCATGCTCTCGGCGGTGAGGGAGATGGCGCGCTGGTCCTCGCCGTGCTTCCAGCCCTGCTCTTCGGTCATGGCAGGAGACTAGAACCGCAAAGAGTTCTTTGCAAAGGGTTTTTTGCGAAGAAGTCTTTGCGAAGAAATCCTTGCGGAGGCTCTTCGCGGGGAACGCCCTGCGGCTCCTCTGAACGCAGTACGCCACGGCTCCCGCGCCCCGCCGGTCGACGGGTGCCCGACCGGCCGCTCGGCGGGGGCCGTGGACCGGACCGCGGACCGGAGCGGGATTGTCACCCGGGCGGCCGAGGCGCAGGCTGGAGACTCAGGCAGTCAGCGAGGGCCCGGAAGGCGGTCCACCCCGGCCGGCCGCGGATCCGATGACGGCCGCCGGAGAGCACGAGGGGCAGGGCGATGGCACGCGGGAGGCTCTGGGGCTACGTCGCGTCGGGAGCCCGGGCGCTCGGCGCGCTCGGCGCCACCGCCGGCGCGGGCGGCACCGGGCGCAGGACCGGGTCGGCGCGCAGGATCGGGATCGGATCGGCGCGCC
>NZ_JBEXJK010000478.1:0-6039 GCF_040609095.1 Kitasatospora sp. NPDC004799 | reverse complement strand
TCGTCCCGCAGAAGGCCTTCGGGCTGCTGCTGGACGCCACCCGGGAGCTGTCCGCGCTGGACCCGGAGCCGCTGGTGCTGCTCGCCGGGGACGGCCCGGAGGCGGGCGCGCTGCGCGAGCGGGTGGCCGCGGAGAAGCTGCCGGTGCGGCTGCTCGGCTACCGCACCGACGTGCCCGACCTGCTGGCCGCCGCCGACCTGGTGGCGGTCTCCAGCCGCTGGGAGGCCCGCTCGCTGGTGGTGCAGGAGGCGGTGCGGGCCGGCGTGCCGGTGGTCGCCACCGCCGTCGGCGGCATCCCCGAACTGGTCGGCGACGCCGCCGTGCTGGTGCCCCCGGGCGATCCGGCGGCGCTCGGCCGCGCCGTGCGCGAACTGCTGGCCGACCCGGCCCGCCGCGAGCGGCTGGTGGCGGCCGGCCGGCAGCAGGCCGAGACCTGGCCGGACGAGGCCGCCACCGTCGCCCAGGTGCTCAGCACCTACGACGAGCTGGTGCAGCGCGGCTGACGCCGCTCGCTAGACCGTGGCCCGATCGGCCCGGTCGGCGGCCGGCCCGTCCGGCTGGGCGGACAGGTACGCGGCGCCGCAGGCGGTCAGCCGCAGGGCGGTGTCGATCAGCGGGACGTGGCTGAAGGCCTGCGGGAAGTTGCCGACCTGGCGCTTGAGCCGCGGGTCCCACTCCTCGGCGAGCAGGCCGAGGTCGTTGCGCAGCGAGAGCAGCTTGTCGAACAGCTCGCGGGCCTCCTGCACCCGGCCGATCATGGCGAGGTCGTCGGCGAGCCAGAACGAGCAGGCCAGGAAGGCGCCCTCGTGGCCGGAGAGGCCGTCCACGTTGTTGCCGCTCTCGTCGTGGGTCGGGTAGCGCAGCACGAAGCCGTCCTCGGTGGACAGTTCGCGCTGGATCGCCTCGATGGTGCCGATCACCCGCTTGTCGTCCGGCGGCAGGAAGCCGACCTGGGGGATCAGCAGCAGCGAGGCGTCCAGCTCCTGGCCGCCGTAGTACTGGGTGAAGGTGTTGCGCTCCGGGTCGTAGCCCTTCTCGCAGACGTCCGCGTGGATCTGCGCGCGCAGCTCGCGCCAGCGCTCCAGGTGGCCGCCGGTGGGCTCGTCCTCGGGGGTCTGCTCCAGCAGCTTGATGGTGCGGTCGACGGCGACCCAGGCCATCACCTTGGAGTGGACGAAGTGCCGGCGCGGCCCGCGGACCTCCCAGATGCCCTCGTCCGGGTTCTGCCAGTGGTCCTCCAGGTACTCGATCAGGCGCAGCTGGAGGTGGTGGGCGTGGTCGTTGCGGACCAGGCCGGTCATGTGGGCCAGGTGCAGGGCCTCGACGACCTCGCCGTAGACGTCGAGCTGGAGCTGGCCGGCGGCGCCGTTGCCGACCCGGACGGGCTGGGAGCCCTCGTAGCCGGGCAGCCAGTCCAGCGAGGACTCGGTGAGCTCCCGCTCGCCGGCGATGCCGTACATGATCTGGAGGTTCTCCGGGTCCCCGGCGACGGCCCGCAGCAGCCACTCGCGCCAGGCGCGGGCCTCCTCGCGGTAGCCGGTGCGCAGCAGCGAGGAGAGGGTGATGGCGGCGTCGCGCAGCCAGGTGTAGCGGTAGTCCCAGTTGCGCTCGCCGCCGATGTCCTCCGGGAGGGAGGTGGTGGGGGCGGCGACGATGCCGCCGGTGGGGGCGTAGGTGAGGCCCTTGAGGGTGATCAGCGAGCGGATCACGGCCTCGCGGTAGGGGCCCTGGTAGGTGCACTGGTCGGCCCACTCGTGCCAGAAGTCGGCGGTGGCGTCCAGCAGTTCCTCGGCGTCCGGGGTCCTGGGCGGGTCGAGGTGGGAGGCCTGCCAGGTGAGGGCGAAGGCGATCCGCTCGCCGGCGGTGACGGTGAAGTCGGCGTAGGTGGTGAGGTCGCGGCCGTAGGTCTCGGCCTCGCCGTCCAGCCAGACCGAGTCGGGGCCGGCGACGGCGACGGTGCGGTGCCCGCCGTCGGGCTGCTCGACGCGGTGCACCCAGGGCACCACCCGGCCGTAGGAGAAGCGCATCCGCAGCGCCGAGCGCATCCGGACGGTGCCGGAGACGCCCTCGACGATCCGGATCATCTGGGGCACGGCGTCCTTGCCGGCCAGCGGGCGCGGCGGCATGAAGTCGATCACCCGGACGGTGCCGCCCCGGGCGTCCCACTCCTGCTCCAGAATCAGCGAGTCGCCCCGGTAGCGGCGGCGGTCGGCGGGCACGGCGGGGGCGGCGGCGCTGGGCGGGGGCACCCGCAGGTCGGCGGTGTCGGCGAGGCGGGCCCGGGCGGGCGAGGAGGCCGGGTCCGCCGCGGGGGCGTCCGCCGAGGCGGCGACGGCCTCGGCCGGGCCGATCCGCCAGAAGCCGTGTTCATCGGTGCCGAGCAGGCCGGCGAACACGGCCGGCGAGTCGAAGCGGGGCAGGCAGAGCCAGTCCACCGCCCCGTCCCTGCTGACCAGGGCAGCGGTCTGCATGTCCCCGATGAGTGCGTAGTCCTCGATACGGCCGGCCACGTGGATCTCCAGTTCGCAATGTGGTCAGGGCATCGGCGAGCGGAGGGAGCGAGCGGGCTGCGGGGCCGGAGGGCCACCCCGGGACGTCCGGCCCGCCGGGGGTGGTGGCAGGCCCTGCTGGAGTGTCCGCGGGGCTCGGTCGAGCCCCTGGAGTGGGTGGGGAGGAGCGGGAATACGGGGAGGTCCGGTCGCGCATCGGGGACCGGGAGTGTCCTGACCCTCCCACGCCCTCCGCGTGCTCGTGCTGTCGGCGATGCGTCCGTGCAGCTTACGACGGACGAAAGGGGCGAAGCACGCGGGCGCAGCCCGGTGTGGCGCCGCAATTCGGCGGAAATGCCGTGCATCGCGAGGACGCGGCGCAGGATGGTCCGGAAGGATCACCTCCGCCTGGCCCGGCCGGAGGAGCCCGAATGGTCCGGACGGGCACCCGCGCTCTGGCCCGGTCCGGTGGGTTGTGCGACCGGTGTGACACGTGCGGCGGGTGATGCGCCGGTGGTGCGCCCCGCGCGCGCTCCCGGCGCGGTGCGCGCGGCCCGAACGGCGTCCGGGCCGGGTCACTGATACCCTGGTATCCCGTGGACCGGCGGGATCAAACGCCCCGGACCAGCCGAACCGACGACCCAGCGAGCGCCGCGCACCGAGCCGGCCTCCCGTCACGGCGAACCCCGAGCTCCCGCCCACGTCACCTTCGACACGCGACCCACGGGAGCCCCCTCTTGGCACAGCCCCATTCCGGCAAGGCAGCGAACGGCCGCGCCGTGACGACCAAGCACCTCTTCGTCACCGGGGGTGTCGCCTCTTCGCTCGGCAAGGGGCTGACCGCCTCCAGCCTCGGCGCGCTGCTCAAGGCCCGCGGCCTGCGCGTGACGATGCAGAAGCTCGACCCGTACCTCAACGTGGACCCGGGCACCATGAACCCGTTCCAGCACGGTGAGGTGTTCGTCACCGACGACGGCGCCGAGACCGACCTGGACATCGGCCACTACGAGCGGTTCCTGGACACCAACCTGCACGGCTCGGCGAACGTCACCACCGGACAGGTGTACTCGACCGTCATCGCCAAGGAGCGCCGCGGCGAGTACCTGGGCGACACCGTCCAGGTCATCCCGCACATCACCAACGAGATCAAGTCCCGGATCCGCCGGATGGCGACCGAGGACGTCGACGTGGTGATCACCGAGGTCGGCGGCACCGTCGGCGACATCGAGTCGCTGCCGTTCCTGGAGGCCGTCCGCCAGGTCCGCCACGAGGTCGGCCGGGACAACGTGTTCTTCGTGCACGTCTCCCTGCTGCCGTACATCGGCCCCTCGGGCGAGCTGAAGACCAAGCCCACCCAGCACTCCGTCGCCGCGCTGCGCAACATCGGCATCCAGCCCGACGCGATCGTGCTGCGCGCCGACCGCGAGGTCCCGCAGGCGATCAAGCGCAAGATCTCGCTGATGTGCGACGTGGACGAGGAGGCCGTGGTCGCGGCCATCGACGCCAAGTCGATCTACGACATCCCGAAGGTGCTGCACGGCGAGGGCCTGGACGCCTACGCGGTGCGCCGCCTGGACCTGCCGTTCCGCGACGTCGACTGGACCACCTGGGACGACCTGCTGCGCCGCGTCCACGAGCCGCAGCACATCGTCAAGGTCGCCCTGGTCGGCAAGTACATCGACCTGCCGGACGCCTACCTGTCGGTGACCGAGGCGCTGCGCGCCGGCGGCTTCGCCAACAACGCCCGGGTCGAGATCAAGTGGGTCACCTCGGACGACTGCGAGACCCCCGAGGGCGCCCAGGCGCAGCTCGGCGACGTCGACGCGATCTGCATCCCCGGCGGCTTCGGCGACCGCGGCGTCAACGGCAAGGTCGGCGCCATCACCTTCGCCCGCGAGAACAAGGTCCCGCTGCTGGGCCTGTGCCTGGGCCTGCAGTGCGTGGTCATCGAGGCGGCCCGCAACCTGGCCGGCCTGCCGGAGGCCAACTCCACCGAGTTCGACGCCGCCGCCAAGCACCCGGTCATCTCCACCATGGCCGAGCAGCTGGCCATCGTCGACGGCAAGGGCGACCTGGGCGGCACCATGCGCCTGGGCCTGTACCCGGCCAAGCTCGCCGAGGGCTCGATCGTCCGCGAGGTCTACGGCGGCGAGCAGTACGTCGAGGAGCGCCACCGCCACCGCTACGAGGTCAACAACGCCTACCGCGCGGACCTGGAGAAGACCGGCCTGGTGTTCTCCGGCCTCTCGCCCAAGGGCGACCTGGTCGAGTACGTCGAGTACCCGCGCGAGGTGCACCCCTACCTGGTGGCCACCCAGGCCCACCCGGAGCTGAAGTCCCGCCCGACCCGCCCGCACCCGCTGTTCGCGGGCCTGGTCAAGGCGGCCATCGAGATCAAGACGGCGGACTCCGAGTAGTCCCCGGCCGCCGCAGTCAGCGGCCGTTCACCGGACGGCGGTCCCGCGATTCCCGCGGGGCCGCCGTTCGGCGTTAGATTGTGTCGTACTGACGAAAAGGGGAGAGCGATGGACGAGCAGAGCCGCCGGGAGATCGCCGACACGGCCGAGGAGTGGGAGGTCCGGGCGAGCGGGACGCCGTTCCAGGGCAAGGTCACCGGGGTGCGCAGCGAGGAGGTCCGGATGCCCGACGGCAGCTGGGCCCGCCGCGACTACCAGACCCACCCCGGCTCGGTCTCGGTGCTCGCCCTGGACGACGAGCAGCGGGTGCTGGTGCTGCGCCAGTACCGCCACCCGGTGCGCCAGCGGCTGTGGGAGCTGCCGGCCGGCCTGCTCGACGTGCCCGGCGAGAACCCGTGGCACGCGGCCCAGCGCGAGCTGTACGAGGAGGCGCACTGCAAGGCCGGCACCTGGCGGATCCTCGCCGACTACTACACCTCCCCGGGCGGCACCGACGAGGCGCTGCGGATGTTCCTCGCCACCGACCTGGCGCCGGCCGAGGGCGAGCGCTACGCGGCCGAGGGCGAGGAGCAGGAGATCGAGGTCGCCTGGATGCCGGTGCCGGAACTGATCCGGCTGATCCAGGCCGGGAAGCTGCACAACCCGACCCTGGTCACCGGCGCCCTCGCCGTGCACGCCGCGCTCACCGGCCCGGACGGGCTGGACGCGCTGCGCCCGGCGGATTCGCCCTGGCCGGCCCGGCCCTTCGACGCCTGAGTCGGCCCCGCGTCGCGCTGCGCCCCGGTAGCCCCGGCGCGTCGGGGCCTGCGTTGAGTCGTTGGGGTGATTTGCCGATTCGTACGACCGGATGTCACCTCGGCTGAGCCGGACGGTCGAACTACGCTTCGCAGACAGGGCGCCCGTCCCGGGCCGCCTCCGCTGAGATCCGGAGGCCGGCCACCGGAAGCCGAGCGTCGGATGCCGAGTGCGGGATGACGTCGGGAGTGGCGCGGGTGGCGAGGAAGACGGCGACGATGGACCCCGGCCCCGGCGCGCCCGCCGGGGCCGTTCCGGGCCTGGAACGGCTGCCGGCCGGGCCCGCGCTGTTCGTCGGGCGGCGCGCCGAACTGGCCACGCTGCGGGCGGCCGCCGCC
>NZ_JBEXJK010000477.1:0-6051 GCF_040609095.1 Kitasatospora sp. NPDC004799 | reverse complement strand
GCCCCGGCGCCCGGGCGGCTCCGGCGGCCCAGGCGGCCCAGGCGGCTCCGGTGGCTCCGGCGGTGGGGCGCCGGGTTCGCCCGGGGCGGTGACGGCCCCGGGTTCGCCGGGGCTCCGCGGGGTAGGCGCGCGCCATGGAGGACATCGGACCCCCGGCGGACGGTCCCGCCGCCGGTGACGACACGGAAGCGCTCGACCTCTGCGACCAGTGCGGACGGGTCGTCGCCACCGCCGACCTGCTCGGCGCGCTGGTCCCGGACTCCTCCGCCCTGCACCCCACCCGGTCCGCGCTGGACGGCCGACGGCTCGTCCTGGCCTGCTGCGTGGAGCACCTGGCCGCCCTGATCGTGGAGTACCGCCACCGCCCGTTCGTCTCCGCGGAGCAGTGGGCGGGGAAGGTCTGCCGGGCGCTCGCCGACTGCGCGGAGCCCGTGCCGCTGGACGTGGTCGCCCGGCCGAGCGGCCTGTCCGTGCGGCAGGCGGTGGAGGGGGTGGAGTGGCACAACGCCCGTGCCCGGGAGTGGCGCAGGCGCTACGGCGAGCCGGGCGGCGACTGACCGGGGGCGTTCACCTCCGGCGCCACGTCGGGCTCGTGCCGGGGC
The DNA here is from genome assembly GCF_040609095.1 of Kitasatospora sp. NPDC004799. NCBI lineage: Bacteria > Bacillati > Actinomycetota > Actinomycetes > Kitasatosporales > Streptomycetaceae > Kitasatospora > Kitasatospora sp. NPDC004799. Next base: position 5,449 of record NZ_JBEXJK010000477.1, on the reverse strand, counting down.
CGTACCGTCCCCGGCACGGCCCCGGCGGCCGGTTACGGGAGCCGGCTGTGCTCGGTGCGGCTCTCCGCGATGCGCTGCGCGGCGAGGTCGCGGGCCCGGTCGCGGTCGTTCCCGGTGAGCCGGGCGAGGATCGAGGCGAGCGGCCGCACCTTGCCGTAGCCGCCCCAGTGGCCCTCGGGGATCTCGGTCGGGAAGACCCAGATCCGGCCGGGGTCGCGCGGCCAGGCGCCGTCCTCGGCGTCCAGGATCGCCTCGGTGACGTCGGCGATGACGCCCGCGCGCTTCCGGGCGTCGAGCTGGCCCTCGGGGACGGACGGGACGACCTTGTAGCGCGGCGCGTCCGCGAGCTCGCCGCCGACGTAGACCGCGGCGGGGCGGTGCAGGAAGACCCAGGACACCGAGCGGGTGACCGGGTCGGCGGGGTCGAAGCCCTCGTGGCCGATCAGGATCTCGGTGATCCGGTTGAGCAGCGCCGCCTCCGCCTCCGGCCGGAGGGCACCGTCGGGGATGTGGACGTCGAGCATCGGCATGGCCGTCTCCTCCTGGATTTAATTTCTCAACTCAGATGGTCCGGAGCCTAGCCGGGGCTGGGTGCAGATTGTCAACCCAGGTGCGGTGAAGGGATTAGGATCGGACCATGGCAGAGGTGGAACGGCAGGAACGGCGACGGATCGACCCGGCGAACTGCTCGATGGGGCGCGCCCTCTCGGTGGTCGGCGAGCGGTGGTCGCTGCTGATCGTGCGGGAGGCCCTGGACGGCGCGAGCCGCTTCGGGGAGTTCCGCGCCCGGCTCGGCATCGCCAGCAACCTGCTCTCCACCCGGCTCGACGGCCTGGTCGGCGCGGGCGTGCTGCGCAGGGTCGCGTACCAGGAGCCCGGCGACCGGCAGCGCTTCGAGTACCGCCTCACCGCGAAGGGCAGGGACCTGCGGCCCACCGTGATCGCCCTGCTCGCGTGGGGCGACAAGTACCTCGCCGACGAGGAGGGGCCGTCGGTCGTCGTCCGGCACGGCACGGCGGGGGACCACGACTGCGACGAACCGGTCGCCCTCGTCCTGGAGTGCGCCGCCGGGCACTCCCACCTGACCCCGGACGCCGTCTACCGCAGCCCCGGCCCGGGCGCCCGCTTCCTGCCGGCCTGAGCCGCGGCCCGGCCGTGGTCGGGACCCGGGCCTTTACGACCCCAGCAGGTCGTCCAGCACCCGCCCGAAGGCTAGCCGTCCCGCCCCCGCGAGGACGGGATCGAGCAGCCGGGGCAGGCTGGTGACCGTCAGCTCCTCCGTCCAGACCGCCGCACTGCCGCCGCCGACCGCCCGCACCCGCAGCTCGGCCCAGCCGCGCACCGGGCGGCCGCGCTTGAGCAGCAGGCACCGCCCGTCCCGCCCGGGCCCGGGGGCGACCATGTCGCCGAGCTCCATCGGATCGTCGAAGCCGAGCGGCCCGAGGCCCGTCCGCGCCAGCACGACGTCGCCCACCTCCCGCCCGTCGCCCCGGACCGCCGAGACCCGGGTCAGCGGCACCCGGTCCCCGTGCCGGGGCCAGTCCGTCAGCCGCTCCCAGCACTCGACGGGCGGCAGCGGCGTACGGCGGATCAGAACGAAGCGGGCCACGACGGCCACCCTACGGCGTGACCGGCGGGTGGGGCTCCGTGCCCTGCTCCCCGGCCCGTGCCCTGCTCCCCGGCCCGGGCCCGCAGCCGGGCCGCGGCCTCCTCCCGTGACCGTCCTGCGGCCGTGCGCCCCGTGCGCGCTACCGCGCGCTCCTTCCGCGAGCCGGACCGCACACCGATCATGGACATGAAAAACCGGAACGATCACCTACGCACGGCGGCGTCGGCCGGCTCGTCCACGCCTCGCCCGCCGCCGTCGCCGTGTGCGCCGGGAGGTCGCGCCGGACACCGACGAAGCCCCAGGAGAGGACCGCGATGGCCATACCCCTGCGCACGCGCCTGACCCGCATCGCCACGCTCGGCACCGCACTCCTCGCCGCCGTGGCGGCCGTCCCGCTCGTGGCGACCCCCGCCGCGGCCGTCGCTCCTACAACCTCTGCTACACCCCCACGACCACGACGACGATGAGCAGCATGTGGGTGCGGTTCGACGCCGAGAAGGCCCGGCTGTGGAGGACGGCGGACGCCAACGGCACCACGTACACCCTGAACTCGCCGGTCCTGGAGAACGTCTCCGCGAGCACCTCCCTCGGTGTCCTGAAGCCCCCGGCCCAGGCCTCGCGCGCCTGGCACGCCTTCGACACCCTCAACCTGCTGTGGTGGAGCCGTACCAACCCGGTCAGCCTGTGCTGGAGCGCGCACGAGCCGAACAACTCGGCCTGCACCGAGCTCACCGTCAAGTGGTACCCCGGTGCGACCGACGGGCCGCGGTACGGCCTCGACAACACGGTCTACCTCCCCGACGCCGACCCCGACGCCGAGCACGTCGTCCTGCACGAGGGCGGCCACTTCCTGATGGACCGCCTCTACGACGGCGCCTGGCCGCCCGACAGCGTCTGCAGGCCGAACATCATCTGGGCGGCCAGCTCCCGCCCCTGCGCGTGGGTCGAGGGCTTCGCCAACGCCACCGCCGCCTACCTGCTCGGCGACAACCGGTACGTCTGGGCGGACGGCAACAGCAGCGACTACGTCTACGGTGGCGGCTGGGACACCGGGGACCAGGTGCCCGGGAACGTGGGCGGCTCGCTGCTCGACCTCTGGCGGCAGCTCGACGGCGGTTGGGAGGGCACCGTCAAGGCGCTGACCACGAACCGCCCGGCCACCTTCGCCGAGTACTACCGCAACGTCCGGCCCGCCGCCAACCCGCCGCTCGCCACCACGGGCACGGCGCTCGACCTCACGGCCCGACACACCGTCCACTACGCCGTGCCGGCCGTCGGAGACGGCAAGTACCACGGCCTCACCGACGGCAACAACTTCGCGCTGGGGCGGGTGGACGGGTGCTGGGTGGGCGCCACCACCCAGACCGGCATGACCGCCTACGACCCGTCCGTCCCCGAACAGCGCTGGAAGCTGGACGCCAACGCGGACGGCACGGTGCGGATCTCCGACGGCTGCGCCACCCCGCGGGCCCTCACGTCGCTCGGGGAGTACAACCAGGTCGCCGTGCAGATGATCAACCCCGCGGACCCGAAGCAGAAGTGGACGGTCACCCAGAACGACAGCGGCACCCTGACCTTGACCTGTCAGGCGACCGGCCGCGTCCTCACCACCGCGAACGGCAAGGCGACCGTCATGCAGGCGAGCAGCACGAACAAGACCCAGCGCTGGGCCGTCCTTCCGTAGCAGGGCACGGCGGACCGAGAGTCGCCACCCATCGCCCGGAGCGGGAGGTCGGCGGGTCCGACCTCCCGCTCCGGGCGCGAGGGCGGCTCAGGTCTGGGCGGCTCCGCTGGGCGCCTTGCCGGAGGCCTCCGCCCCGGTCGGGCTCGCGGCGGCGCCGTCGGGTGCGCCGTTCCCGTTCGGGCTGTTCCCGTTCGTGCCATGACCGTTCGTGCCATGACCGTTCGTGCCGTGCCCGCTCGGGCCGTTCCCGTTCGCGCTCTGCCCGTTCCGGTCGGCGAGCGCCGCCGCCCCCGGCAGGTGCGCCTGGTGGTCCGGCGGGTAGAACTGCCGGGCCCAGTGCCGCATCGCGCCGATCGGCCCGTCGCCCGCGGCGAGCCGGGGCGGGGACACGTACCGCTTGGTGGACCAGATCGGGAAGTCCGCCGCGGTGAACTCCAGGTTGCGCTTGAACATCGGCCCCGCGAGCAGCCTGGTGACCACCCGGCTGACGGTCCGGGCGACGGCCGGCGGCAGCTTGGCCGGCTCCGACATGAGGAAGCGGCTGGCCTGCCGCAGCTGCATCCGGCCGGGGGCGACCTGGGTGGCCATGACCAGGGAGCAGATCTCCAGGCCGAGCGAGGGCGTGTGCACGTCGGTGTGCAGCGCGGTGAGGCCGTACCCGTCCACTTCCACGTGGACCTCGCGCATCCCGAGGAACGGGAAGGTCTCCCGGACCAGCATCGAGATGTGGAAGCTGGTGCCGTCGAACTCCACCGGCGCCGCCAACTCGCCCTGCGGCCAGCCGTGCAGGGTGACGAAGTGGCCCAGGTCGAAGGAGTTCTCCATGACGTCCTGGGCGTAGCCGGGCATCTCGAAGGACGCGTACCGCAGCGGCTGCCGCCCGTCGCCGAGCCGGTGCCAGGCGGGGATCTCCCAGTCCGGCTCCCGGCCGTCGTGGTGGCGCCAGACGAAGACCGCCTCGTTCACCTCGCGCACCGGCAACGGGGTCAGCGAGGCCTTGGGCGCCGGGGTGCCGTACCCGGTGCGCACGCAGCGGCCGTCGGCGTCGAAGGCGAACCGGTGGAAGGGGCAGACCAGCTCGTCGCCCTCGACCGCGGCCAGGCCGAGGTGGGCGCCCAGGTGCGGACAGTACGGGCGGATCGCGCGGAGGCGGCCGTTGCGCAGCCGGTACAGCACGACGTCCTCGCCGGCGAGCCGGCGGGTGAGGACGGTGCCGGGCTTGAGCTCGGCGGAGAAGGCGAGTGCGGACCAGCCGTCGGGGTAGGGCAGCGCCGGTGGCAGGGCGACGTCGGCCGCGGTGGGGCGGCTGCTGACGGGGTGGACGTGTTTGGACACGCGCATGAAGTCTCCTGTCGGTCTGCCCGGCGCCGCCCCTCCCAGGCGATTAGCGCTCGAACAGAATGGAATTCAGATGCTATCCACGGATCGGGAGCGGGCGCACGGACAATCTCCCTAATCCATAAGAAGTCTGATCATCATTCAGATTTACCGGTGCAAGAATTCGATGGATTTCGGTCCCGCCCGCCCGTCCGGTGGCGCGGGTGCCGGAGCCGCCCCTTCGGAGCGGCGGCCGCCGGCCCGCCGGGCGAGTCCGGTGCGCGGGGGCGTGCGCCGGTGCGCCGGGTCGGTGCGTTCGCCCAATTCGCTTGGTGAGACACTGAGTTGGCGAACCGGTCGGATGTGGTGGAGCATGGGCCGGGCCCGGTCTGTTGCGGTGCGTCTGCGCCGCGGCCGAGGCGCCGTACGGTTTGCTGGGGAGGAGGCGGTCCGGTGACTCCGGTGGAACGTCCGTTTCTGGTCCGGGGGAAGGCGGTACCCCTGGCCAGGTACCTGGCGGAGGAGGAGATCGAGGGCCTGGTGGCCTGTTCGTGCATCGGGAACGAGGTCAGCATCGACCTCGCGGACACCAGGATCCTGGTGAGCCTGGTCGACGTCGCCGACGTGGTGCGGCTCAACTTCCACATGGTCCAGGACGGCCCGGCCAAGCCCCGCTCCTGGTCGCGCCGGCTGCCCGTCGGCACCGGGCCGCGCGAGATCGCGTCCCGGATAGCGCTGGACGTGCGGGCCCTGGAGCGCGAACTGGCCCCGCGGCGCCGGCGCCCGCCCCCGGCGGCGCCGGCGCAGCACCCGCCGCCGCGGCACCCGCCGGGGGGTGG
>NZ_JBEXJK010000476.1:0-6053 GCF_040609095.1 Kitasatospora sp. NPDC004799 | reverse complement strand
GGGTCGCGGTGCCCGTCCGGACGGGCCACGACCAGGGTGGCGCCCGTGGTCAGGGGCCAGAAGAACTCCCAGACGGAGACGTCGAATCCGACCGGAGTCTTCTGCAGCACCCGGTCCGACGCCGTCAGGCCGTAGTCCTCGTGCATCCACGCCAGACGGTTCACCACACCGTCATGCGCCACCACCACACCCTTGGGGCGACCCGTGGAACCGGAGGTGTAGATCACGTACGCCGGACTCTGCGGGCCGTGGCCCACACGCACCGGATTCGAAACCGCCTGCACGCTCAGGGCATTGACAGTCTCGGCAGCATCCAGGTCGATCCGACGGACACCGACCGACAGCGCCTCGTCCATCGTCACACTGTCGGTCACCAGGACCGTCGGACGGCCGTCCTCCAACGTCGAGACCAGACGCTCCGCCGGGTAGTCCGGGTCCAGCGGCAGATACGCCGCACCCGCCTTCTCGATCGCCAGCAACGACACCACCAGCTCCACCGAGCGCGGCAGACACACCGCCACCAGGTGCTCGGGCCCGACACCCTCGGCGACCAGCAGATGCGCCAACCGGTTCGCCCGCTCGTTCAACTCCGCGTACGACACCACCTCACGCGCCGCACCACTACCGAACACCACCGCGTCCGCATCCAGCGTACGAGCCACCTGAGCCTCGAACAGCCCCGGCAGCGTCCCCACCGGCACCTCGCGCACGGTGTCGTTCCACCCGCGCAGCACCAACTCCCGCTGCCCGTCGTCCAGGACCGAGACCCGGTCCAGCGTCAGGTCGGGCTCGTGCTCCAGCCCGTCGGCGAGCCGCTCCACCAGGGCCTCGAACAGGCCGCAGACCACGTCCGAGTCCATCGGCGCGCACGCCTGGACCGTGAGCCGGAACCCGACGCCGGTGTCGTCCACCGACACCGTCAGCGGGTAGTTCGTCCGCTCCTGCCCGAACAGCGGGGTGACGCCGGCGAGGACGGTCCGGTGCGTGGCGGCCGTCCGGCTGTGGCGGTAGTTGAGGAGCGAGGTGAACAGCGGGCTCTGCGCCGGGACGCCGGTCGCCTGCTGGGCGAGGGTCAGCGGCGCGTGCTCGTGCCGCAGCAGCTCGCCCAGCTGCTGCTGGGTGACCTTCAGCCCCGCCAGCAGCGACTGGGTGGCGTCGATGCGGATCGGCAGGGTGTTGATGTACAGACCGGGAGTGCGGCTCGCCGTGTCCCCGGCGTCCATCCGGCCGAACAGCACGGTGCCGAACACCGGGTGCGTCTGGCCCGTCGTCGCCGCCGCGACCCGCGCCCACGCCAGGTGGAAGAACGCCGCCGCGCTCACCCCGTGGCGACGCGCCAACTCCCGTACGCGACCAGCCAGTTCCTCTGACAGGTCGGCCACGGCCTCGCCGGTCCCGCTGCCGTCGCCGTGGGTGTCGAGCACGCCGTACGGCGCGGTCGGCTCCTCCACCTCGCCGAGCGCGCGCTCGAAGAACGCGCGGTGCTGGTCGGCCGTGACCGCGAGGCGCGCGTGCGCGACGAAGTCGCGGTACGGCGCCGGCTCCGGCAGGCGGTCCTCCTCCTGCTCCAGGTGCGCCCGCACCTCGTCGAAGAGGATCTCCAGCGCCTGGTGGTCGCGGATCAGGTGGTGGCTCTGCAGGGCCATCAACCAGCGGTCCTGGCCCGGGTCCCGGGCGACGACGAGCTGCATCATCGGGGCGCGGCGGATGTCCATCGACGGCGGGCAGGCCGCCAGCAGCTCGGCCACCGCGTCGGCACCGCCCGCGAGCGCGACCTCCTCGATCGCCACCGGGGCCTGCCGCAGGACGACCTGGAGCGGCTGGGGCAGGTTCTCCCACAGCACGGCCGTCCGCAGGATGTCGTGCCGGTCGACGACGTGCTGGAGCGCGGCCACGAAGGCGTCGATGCGCTCGCGCGAGTCGAAGCCCAGGACGACCGGGACGATGTAGACGTCGCGGCCCTGGTCGGCGTCGAGCAGGTGGTGGAAGAAGATCCCCTCCTGCAGCGGCGCCAGCGGGTAGACGTCCGCGACGTTGGCCGCACCGCCCGGCACCTGCTCCACGAGGTGGTCCAGGTCCGCCTGGCTCAGCTCGGCCAGCGTGACCATGTCCGGGGTCAGCGCGGTCGCGTCGGCCGGGATGCGGTTCTCCGGCACCACGAAGCTCCGACCGGCGTCGACGGCGGCCAGCGCCGCCGGGGTCGGGGCCTGGAACAGCGCCTTCACCGACACCGGCAGACCGCTCGCCCGCAGCCGCTCCACCAGCGTCACGGCGAGGAGGGAGTGGCCGCCCAGCTCGAAGAAGTTGTCGTCGATGCCGACCTGGGGCAGGCCCAGGACGTCGGCGAACACCTCGCTGAGCAGCTGCTCGTCCGCGGTGCGCGGCGCCCGGTAGGACGACTCCAGCAGCTCCGTCCGGTCCGGGACCGGGAGGGCCCGGCGGTCGAGCTTGCCGTTGACGGTCAGCGGCAGCGCGTCCAGGAGCATGATCGCGGACGGGACCATGTACTCGGGCAGGACGGCGCCCAGCCCGGCCCGCAGCTCGGCGGTGTCCACCTGCGCACCGGCGGAGGGCACCACGTAGGCGGCGATGCGCTTGTCGCCCGGGACGTCCTCGCGGACGACCACGGCCGCCTGGGCGACACCCGGCTGACCGAGCAGACCGGCCTCGATCTCGCCCAGCTCGATGCGGTAGCCGCGCACCTTCACCTGGTCGTCGGTGCGGCCCAGGTAGTCGATCGTGCCGTCCTCGCGCCAGCGCGCCAGGTCGCCGGTGCGGTACATGCGCTCGCCCGCCTCGCCGAACGGGCAGGCGACGAACCGCTCCGCCGTCAGGCCCGGGCGGTCGAGGTAGCCGCGCGCCAGCTGGACGCCCGCGATGTACAGCTCGCCCGCCACACCGGCCGGCACCGGCCGCAGGGCCGCGTCCAGCACGTAGGCCCGGGTGTTGCCGACCGGTCCACCGATCGGGACGGTGGCCGTGCCCGGCACGCAGTCCCAGGCGGTGACCTCGATGGACACCTCGGTCGGGCCGTAGAGGTTGTGCAGCGGGATGCCCATGTCGCGCAGGAACGCGTCGCGCAGCTCCGGCGACAGCGCCTCACCGCTCGCGAAGACCGCCCGCAGGGAGGAGCAGGTCCGGGCGGCCGGCTCCAGCAGGAACACCTGCATCATCGACGGGATGAAGTGCGCGACGGTCACGCCCTCCGCACGGATCACCTCCGCCAGGTACGCCGGGTCGCGGTGCCCGTCCGGACGCGCGACCACGAGGGTCGCACCCGTGGTCAGGGGCCAGAAGAACTCCCAGACCGAGACGTCGAACCCGACCGGCGTCTTCTGCAGCACCCGGTCCGACGGCGTCAGCCGGTAGTCCTGCTGCCCCCAGGAGAGGCGGTTGACGATCCCCTGGTGCGAGATCACCACGCCCTTGGGGCGGCCGGTGGAACCGGAGGTGTAGATGACGTACGCCGGGCTCTCCGGGCGGTGGCCCGGGCGCTCCGGGTTCGAAACCGCCTGCGCGGCGAGCGCGTTGACGGTCTCCGGGCTGTCCAGGTCGATCCGCCGGACGCCCGCTGCGGCCGCGAGGGCCTCGTCCATCGTCACGCGGTCGGTGACCAGGGCGGTCGGACGGCCGTCCTCCAGGGTGGAGGCCAGCCGGTCGTCCGGGTAGTCCGGGTCCAGCGGCAGGTAGGCCGCCCCGGCCTTGCCGATCGCCAGCAGCGACACGACCAGCTCGGTCGAGCGCGGCAGGCAGACGGCCACCAGGTGCTCGGGGCCCACGCCCTCGGCGACCAGCAGGTGGGCCAGGCGGTTCGCCCGCTCGTTCAGCTCCGCGTACGACAGCACCTCGCGCGCCGCGCCGCTGCCGAACACCACGGCCGTGGCCTCCGGCGTCCGGGCGGCCTGGGCCTCGAAGAGCCCGGGCAGCGTCGTGGCCGGCAGCTCCCGCGCGGTGTCGTTCCAACCGGTCAGCAGCTGGTCGAGCTGCGCGTCGTCCAGGACGGCGATCCGGTCCAGCGTGGCGGCGGAGTCCTCCTCCAGCCCGCCGACCAGGTTCTCCACGGCCGTGCGGAGCAGGCCGCAGACCACGTCGGAGTCCATCGGCGCGCACGCCTGCACGGTGAACCGGAACCCGACACCGGTGTCGTCCACCGACACCGTCAACGGGTAGTTGGTCCGCTCGGAGGCGTACACGATGTCGATGCCCGCGGTGCCGCTTGCCGAGGAACCCTGCTGGTCCGGGTGAGAACCGGGCAGGCTGTGACGGTAGTTGAGGAGGGAGGTGAACAGCGGGCTCTGGGCGGGGACGCCGGTCACCTGCTGGGCGAGGGTCAGCGGCGCGTGCTCGTGCCGCAGCAGCTCACCCAGCTGCTGCTGCGCCGCCTTCAGGCCCGCCACCAGCGGCCGGGTCGCGTCGACCCGGATCGGCAGGGTGTTGATGTAGAGGCCCGGGGTGCGGCTCGCCGTGTCCCCGGCGTCCATGCGGCCGAGCAGCACGGTGCCGAAGACGGGGTGGGTCTGGCCGGTCGTGGCGGCGGCGACACGCGCCCAGGCGAGGTGGAAGAACGCGGCGGCGCTGACGCCGTGGCGCCGGGCCTGCTCGCGGACCCGCTCCGCCAGGCTGTCCGACAGCTCGACGATGGCCTCGCCGGTGTCTGTGCCGTCGCCGTGGGTGTCCAGCACGCCGTAGGGCGCGGTGGGCTCCTCGACGTCGCCGAGGGCGCGCTCGAAGTAGGCGCGGTGCTGCTCCGGCGTGACCGCCAGGCGGGCGTGCGCGACGAAGTCGCGGTACGGCGCCGGCTCCGGCAGGCGGTCCTCCTCGTGCTCCAGGTGGGCGCGCACCTCGTCGAAGAGGATTTCCAGGGCCTGGTGGTCGCGGGTGAGGTGGTGGCTGCGCAGAGCCATCAACCAACCGTCGCCGTGGGGCTTCTGAGCAATCGTCAGGTCGACCATGGGGGCCTGGCGGATGTCCATCGACGGCGGGCACGCCACCAACAGCTGGGCCACCGCGTCGCCCTCGGAGTCACGGGACAGCGTGACCTCGTGGACGGGCAGAACGGCCCGGCGCAGGACGATCTGAAGGGGCTGGGGCAGGTTCTCCCAGAGAACGGCCGTCCGCAGGATGCCGTGCCGGTCGACGACCGCCTGCAGGGCGGTCACGAAGGCGTCGACGCGCTCGCGCGAGTCGAAGGAGAGCACCGTCGGCAGGATGTAGACGTCGCGGCCCTGCTCGGCGTCGAGCAGGTGGTGGAAGAAGATGCCTTCCTGCAGCGGCGCCAGCGGGTAGATGTCGGCGATGTTCGCGGCGCCGCCGGGGATCTGCTCGACGATGCGCGCGAGATCGTCCTCGGTGACCTCGGCCAGCGTGACCATGTCCGGGGTCAGCGCGGTCGCGTCGGCCGGGATGCGGTTCTCGGGCACGACGAAGGCGTGGCCGGTGTCGGCGGCCGCGAGGCCAGCGGGCGTCGGGGCCTGGAACAGCGCTCGGACGGAGACCTGGAGGCCGCGCGAGCGCAGCCGCTCGACCAGGGTGACGGCGAGCAGGGAGTGGCCGCCCAGCTCGAAGAAGTTGTCGTCGATGCCCACCCGCTCCAGCCCGAGGACCTCCGCGAAGACCTCGCAGAGCAGTTCCTCGTCGGCCGTGCGCGGGGCACGGTACGACGTCTCCGACAGGGCCCCACGGTCCGGCGCGGGCAGGGCGCGACGGTCGAGCTTGCCGTTGACGGTCAGCGGGAGTTCGTCCAGGAGCATGATCGCGGACGGGACCATGTAGTCGGGAAGCGTCGTCGCGAGCGCATCCCGCAGGGCGGCGGGGTCCACGGTCGCGTCGGCGGCGGGGACGAGGTAGGCGGCGATGCGCTTGTCGCCCGGGACGTCCTCGCGGACGATCACGGCCGCCTGCGCCACGCCCGGCCGGCCGAGGACGGCGGCTTCGATCTCGCCCAGCTCGATGCGGTAGCCGCGCACCTTCACCTGGTCGTCCGTGCGGCCCAGGTAGTCCAGGGTGCCGTCCTCGCGCCAACGGGCCAGGTCACCGGTGCGGTACATGCGCTC
>NZ_JBEXJK010000475.1:0-6087 GCF_040609095.1 Kitasatospora sp. NPDC004799 | reverse complement strand
GCAGCCGGCCGCCGCCGTTGCCGAAGGCCGAGTTGATCTTCGCGGTGGTGCCCTTGACCGGCTTGCCGTTGGCGCCCGGGTGCTCGGGGATCGGCCTGACCGTTCCCGCCGTTCCGGCCGTTCCCGCCGTCGAAAGCGGCGGGAACGGCGGGAACGGCGAAAAGGGAATTGCCGGCCGACTTTTCGGAGTCGACCGGCAATTCCCTTTTCCGGTGAGGCCATGGCGGGAATCGAACCCGCGTGCACCGCTTTGCAGACGGTTCCCTAAGCCACTCGGGCACACGGCCAGTGAATTCATAGTGGCCGATCCGGGGGAGGACGGTCAACGCCCCTTTGTAAATTCTGTATGGCAGTGTGTGCTACCGTCGGAGACCGGTGGCGTGCATTTCCGCCACCCCGGACGAGCGCGTCGTACCCGGTGACGACAAGACGGCGCAGTTCAGCGGCACACCGGCCGCTGTGGACTGCGGAGGAATCACCGTCATGGCCTGGCTCGTTCTGATCGTCTCGGGTTTCCTGGAGACCGTGTGGGCGGTCGCCCTGGAATCGTCCAAGGGCTTCACCCGGCTCGTCCCCGGCCTCGTCTTCGGCGTCGCGCTGCTGTTCAGCATGGGCGGTCTGGCGTACGCGATGCGCACCATTCCGATCGGCACCGGCTACGCCGTCTGGGTCGGCATCGGCGCGGTCGGCACCGCGGTCTACGGGATGGCCGTCCTGGGGGACCCGGTGACCATGGCCCGGATCGGCTGCCTGCTGCTGATCGTCTCCGGCGTGGTGGGCCTCAAGGTGCTGCACTGACGGAAGGTGCCGCACCGACGGCCTGGTCCTACGCCCCGGGACCGAGCCGATCACCGACCCGGGTCAGGGGTCACCGAGGCAGACGGCTCTTACGATGTTACGTATGACCACAGCCTCCCCCACCTCGGTCGACCCCGTACCGATACCCCTCGACGACGACCCCGGTGGCGGGGTCCTCGGCGGCCGCTACCGCGCGCTCACGCTGGGGATCGTCTCGGTGGTCCTGGTGATCGCCTTCGAGGCGACGGCCGTCAACACCGCGATGCCGACCGCGGCCCGCGAGCTGCACGGCGTGTCGCTCTACGCCTTCGCCTTCTCCGGCTACTTCACCAGCACGCTGTTCGCCCTGGTCGTCTCCGGCCAGTGGTGCGACCGGCGCGGCCCGCTGCAGCCGCTGTTCGCCGGCATCGCGGTGTTCGGCGTCGGCCTGGTGGTGGCCGGGACGGCGCCCGGGATGTGGGTGTTCGTGGCCGGGCGGTCGATCCAGGGCCTGGGCGGCGGGCTGGTGATCGTCGCGCTGTACGTGGTGGTCGGCCGGGCCTATCCGGAGCGGCTGCGGCCGTCGGTGTTCGCGGCCTTCTCCTCGGCCTGGGTGCTGCCCTCGATCGTCGGCCCGCTGGTCGCCGGGGCCGTCACCCAGCACCTGGGCTGGCGCTGGGTGTTCCTGGCCGTACCGGCGCTGATCCTGCTGCCGCTGGCCGTGATGGGCCCGGCGCTGGCCCGCTCCGAGCGCGAGCACCCGGTGGCCAAGGGCGCCGGGTTCGACCGCCGGCGCACCCGGCTGGCCCTGATGGCGGCGGTCGGCGCCGGCCTGGTGCAGTACGCCGGGCAGCGGCTCGACCTGATCGGGCTGCTCCCCGGGGCGGCCGGGGCGGCGCTGCTGGTGCCGGCCGTCCTGGGGCTGCTGCCCGGCGGGACGCTGCGCGCGGGGCGCGGGCTGCCGGCGGTGATCCTGCTGCGCGGGGTGTCGGCGGGCGCGTTCTTCTCCGCCGAGGTGTTCATCCCGCTGATGATGACCAGCCAGCGCGGCCTCTCGCCGACGCTGGCCGGGCTCACCCTGACCAGCGGCGGGCTCAGCTGGGCGCTCGGCTCGTGGCTCCAGGGCCGGCCGGCCGCCCAGCGCTTCCGGGTGCCGATGATCCGGGGCGGCTTCGTGCTGACCGCGGTGGCGATCGGGGGCGCCGCGCTGGTGCTCGTCCCGGCGGTGCCGGCCTGGGTGGCCGCGGTCGCCTGGGGCGTCGGCGGCTTCGGGATGGGCCTGACCATCGCGTCCGTCAGCGTGCTGATGATGAACCTCTCCGAGCCGGAGGACGCCGGCGCCAACTCGGCCGCGCTCCAGATGAGCGACGCGCTGGGCAACGTGCTGCTCACCGGCCTGGCCGGGGTGCTGTTCGCGGCGCTGGGCGGCGGTTCGGTGGCCGCCCTGCACGACGCGGCGGGAGACGCCGGGGCGCCCGGCGCCTTCGCGGTGGTGCTGCTGACCAGCACCGGGGTGGCGCTGCTGGGGGCGCTGCTGGCCGGCCGGGTCCGCGCCCGGAGCTGATGGTCAGCCGGCGGCGGGGGCCGCGGCCCCCGCCGGGGCGCCGAGGAAGGCCTCCCAGCCGCCGGCCGGCGCCTGGCCCGGGGCGAGCGTCTGGAGCTTGCGCAGCACCGCCGGGTCCTGGGCGTCCAGCCAGTCGACCAGCTGCCGGAAGGAGACCAGCCGGACCTCGGGCCGGCCCGCGATGGACCGGAGGGCGTCCTCGACGGCGTTCATGTAGATGCCGCCGTTCCACTCCTCGAAGTGGTTGCCGATCACGTACGGCGCCCGGTTGCCGTTGTAGGTGCGCTCGAAGCCCATCAGGTAGGCGTCGCGGGCCTGGGTCTGGAAGCCCGGGTGGAGCGCCGGGTCGGCCTTGGTGTTGGGGCCGCACTGGTTGTACATGATGTTGTAGTCCATCGAGAGCACCTGGAAGGTGTGCCCGGGGAACGGGATGGACTGCAGCGGGAGGTCCCACAGCGCGCCGCCCTGGATCTTCTGCGGCCACACCTGGGTGCCGTTGCCGCTGCTGTCGTAGCGCCAGCCGCGCTTGACCGCGGTGGGCAGCAGGTTGCGCTGGCCCTCCAGGCAGGGGGTGCGGCTGCCGATCAGCTCCTTGCGGTAGTCGAAGGGCAGCGCCGGCAGGTCGGTGAAACCGGTGTTGGTGCGCCAGTTCGTCACGAAGTCCATCGCCTGCTGGATCTCGCTGTCCCACTCCTCCGGGGACCACCGGCCGACGCCGTTGGAGCCGCAGAAGTGGCCGTTGAAGTGCGTCCCGATCTCGTGGCCCTCCAGCCAGGCCGCGTGCACGTTCTCCAGGGTGGCGCGGATGTGCTGGTCGCTCAGGTAGCCGATGTCGGAGGCGCCGGCCTTGTGCTGCGGCGGGCGGTAGAGGTCCTTCCTGGACTCGGGCAGCAGGTAGAGGCCGCTCAGGAAGAAGGTCATCTTCGCGTCGTGCTCCTGGGCCAGCCGGCGGAAGCGGGCGAACAGGCCGTTGTCGAGCTCGCCGGCGCCGTCCCAGGAGAAGACCACGAACTGTGGCGGGCGCTGGCCGGGCTGGAGCCGCTCGGGGACGGGCTGGTGCGGCTGGGCCCCGGTGTCCGAGGTGGAGCCGTCGCCGATCAGGACGGCCTGCGGCTTGGGGGCCGGCTCCGGGGTGGGGGTGGCGCCCCGCTCGTCGGCCGCGCCGGTGGCCGGGGCGGTGGTGCCCGTCGCCCGCTCCCCGCCGGTGGCGTGGTTGCTGCCGCAGCCGGCCGCCAGGGTGGCGGCGGTGGCGGCACCGGCCGTCAGCAGGGTGCGGCGGGAGAGGGCTTCCATGGTCACTCCGTTCGTGGGGCGGTGGGCGGCGTACGGGAGTGCGGAGTCCGGTCGGGCACGTGGGTGGCGGAACCCGTAGCCGGGTCAGCATGGCACGGGGGCGGGGCCGGTCGGAGAGGCGCAGCGCGCGGTCGGGAGCGATCGCCCGAACGACGCAACCGATCGGGTCCGTTGAACCGTCGGTAGCTCGTGTCGGGCGTGCTCCGGCGGCGACCGTCCGCGGGAGTCGGCCGTCGCGCTCCGCGACCGGACGCCCACGGGGCGCGGGGAAGGGGCCGTCGACCCTGCCGATCGGCGGGTGTCGGTACGACCGTCGTATGGACGTGCCATACAGTCCGTTCCGGTTGAATTGTTCCCAGGAAACTCCCAGGAAGCGGGAATTCCGTCGGCAGAGGGGAGCGCCCGTGGGCGTCCAGCAGAGCAGGGGCCCCTGGCCGGGCACCCTGGCGGCAGGAGCCGCGCTGGTGCTCGGCGCCTGGCTGCTGCACGACGGAGGCCGGTCGCTGCCGCCCGCCCCGGAGGCCGGCCAGGCCCAGGCCGGGATCGCGCCGGTCTCGGTCGTCCCGCCGCTGGGACCGTCCGCGCCGACCCGGATCCGCATCCCGGCGGTGCGGCTGGACGCCCCGGTCACCGCGCTCGGACTGGACGCCGACGGCCACCTCCAGACCCCGCCGGAGGCGGACCGGAACCTCGCGGGCTGGTACCGCGGCGGCGCCAGCCCCGGTCAGCGCGGCACCGCGATCCTGGCCGGACACGTCGACAACAAGGCCGGCCCCGCGGTCTTCTATCATCTGGGCGCGCTCCACCGGGGAGACCGGATCGAGATCGCCCGGGCGGACGGCGCCACCGCCGTCTACCAGCTCTACGCCATCGAAGTGCACGACCGAAAGGACTTCCCGGACGACCGGGTCTACCGCCAGGCCGCCGACGCACAGCTGCGGGTGATCACCTGCGGCGGTTCGTACAGCGAGGAGCGCGGCTACGACGGCAACGTCGTCGCCTACGGCTTCCTGGCCGACACCACCCGGCCGGGCAAAGCCGCATGAGCACGTTGACCCTTGCCACCCGCTGGAACCCGATCGACTGGCCGCTCACCGAGGGCCTGATCCCGCACGCCGTGCTGGCGGCCGGCTGGGCGGCGCTGTTCGCCCTCGCCGTCGGCCGCGGCCGGAGCTGGTGGCGGGTCCGCCTGCCCGCCGCGCTGCTCACCGCGGCGGCGCTCAGCTGGCTGCTGGACGTCGTGGTCGACGGCTGGTGGCACCCCTTCCCGGAGGGCACGCCCCGGTACGTCACCTGGTGGATAACCGTCGCCCTGCTGGGGCTCTGCCTGGCCGGCTACCGGATGCGCCGGCTCACCTGGCGGCGGCGGGGGCTCGCGCTGGGCCTGAGCGGCCTGGTGCTGCTGATGGCCTCCTCCGAGGTCAACATCGGCTTCGGCCAGTTCCCGAGCGGGCGGGTGATGCTGGCGCCGTGGCTGACCAAGACCGACGGGCTGGTCGCCACCAAGGCCGGCCAGATCGTGTCCGCCCCGCAGGGCAGGTCGCTGGAGGACGTCTGGCAGCCCCCGGCGGGCCTGCCCGAGAAGGGCACCGTCTCGGTGGTGCCGATCCCCGGCACCAAGTCGGGCTTCAAGGCCCGCGACGCGTACGTCTACCTCCCGCCCGCCTACCAGGCCACCCCGCGGCCGCTGCTGCCGGTGGTCGTGATGATCACCGGCCAGCCCGGCATCCCGGGGGACTGGGTGCTCTCCGCGCAGATCAACGAGGCGCTGGACGCCTTCGCCGCGGACCACCACGGCCTCGCCCCGATCGTGGTGATGCCCGATCAGCTCGGCTCCACCTGGGCCAACACGCTCTGCTTCGACTCCAAGATCGCCAAGGCCCAGACCTACCTCGCGGTGGACGTCCCCGACTGGGTCCACCAGAACCTCCAGGCCGCCACCGGCCGCAACGCCTGGGCGATCGGCGGCGCCTCGATGGGTGGAACCTGCGCGCTCCAGCTCGGCGTCAACGCTCCCGAGGTGTACGGCACCGTCCTCGACATGGCCGGGCAGGAGGAACCGACCCTGGGCAGTCGGGAACAGACCGTCAAGGCCGCGTTCGACGGTGACGAGAAGAAGTTCGACGCGGTCGATCCGCTCCAGGTGATGGCCCGCAGGAAGTTCCCGGACACCAACGTCGCGTTGGTCGTCGGCGAGACCGACGAGGAGTTCAGACCGCAGATGGAGAAGGTCTACCAGGCCGCGCAGGCGGCCGGAATGAAGTCCAAGTTCGATCTGATGCCGGGCGGCCACGGCTGGGTCGTCTTCCGCCCCGGCATCGCCCAGCAGCTGCCGTGGCTCGCCCAGCAGACCGGACTGACCCGGTGAGGGCGGCGACCGCGCTGGCCACCGTCGGCGAGCAGCGCGGGCCCGGGCCGGACGCGGAGCGCGCGGCCGCGCGCCCGGCCGCGCG
>NZ_JBEXJK010000474.1:0-6093 GCF_040609095.1 Kitasatospora sp. NPDC004799 | reverse complement strand
TCGTTCTTTTTTCTTGTTTTTACAGCGGTTCCAACCACCTCACCCCGCCGCCGCCCCCCCCCGCCCCCCCGCGGCCCCCCGCCCCCCCCCCCCGGCGGGGGGGCGGGGGGGCGGGGCCGGGACGTGGGGGAGCCGGGGCGTCACGGCGCCACGGTGTCCGCCGCGGGCGGCTCCGGCCCCTTGTGCTGCTGCGCCTTCCGCCGCACGTCGGCCGGGGTGGGCGAGGTGATGGAGCGCTCCTCGGCGGACCGCTCCCGGGCGCCGACCTTGCCCTCGGCCTTCGCCCGGACGTCGGCCGGGGTCGGGCTGGTGATCGAGCGCTCCTCGGCGGACCGCTCCTGCGCCGCCTCGTCCGGCTGCGTTCCGTGCTCGTCGGGTGTGGTCATGGCTCGTTCCCCTTTCGGGTCATGGGCTCCGGTCCCGGGCTCCGGCGGAGCTCCCGTGCTTCGGTGGACGGGACACCGGGCGGCTGCCCCGGATGCCGGCCTTGAACCGGGCGGCGGGCGCCGGGCGGCCCGGCGCGACGCCGGTCCCGGCGGCCTTTCGACCGTAACCCCGGCCCGGAACCCGCGCCGCCGGGCGTCGCGGGCGACGCGACCGGCGACCGGCCACCGTGCACGTGAGACCCGGGAATGCCCGCATCTCACCCGAACGGAGGACGACCGAACAGGCCGTCCGGCCCATGGAGACTGCCGCTCACGTTCGCCGACTCAGACGAGGTGCCTGCCGAAGAACTCGACCAGCTTGGCGACGGCAGGAGTGAGGTACGGGTCGCGGTCGTACAGGTCGACGTGGGTGGCACCCTCGACGAGGAACAGCTCGGCGTTGCCGGGGCTGTCGGCGACGGCCTTCTCGGAGAACCCGCGGGTCACCGCCTCGGTTCCGGCGATCATGAGCAGCGGGCGAGGCGCGATCTCGGCGACGTCGGCGAAGGTGTCGAACTGGTCGAGGAGGTCCGCGCAGCGCACGACCAGGTCACCCGTGGAGCGCGGGTGCCTGCCGCGGGGCGTCGAAGGGCACGTAGGCGCCGGAGCCGCACACGCCCATCACGCCGATGCGGGCGGCGTCGATCTCGGGGCGGGTGGTGAGGTAGGAGACCGCCGCGCGGAAGTCCTCGGCACGTCGGTGAGTTCCTCAAGCACCGCCGTGGCGAGCTCACACCGGCGCAGGTGGGGCTCCCCGAGCGCGCGCACACCCGGCGCCGGGTGCGGGGGCTGCGCCGCGAGGAGGTGGCCGGGCTCGCCGCGATCAGCACCGACTACTACGTCCGCATCGAGCAGGGCCGACCGGCACCGTCACCGCTGGTGCTCGAATCCCTCGCGCGCGAACTACGGCTGGACCGCGACCAGAGGGCGTACGTGGAAGGCCTGGTCACCCAGGCCGCGCGGGCCGGACACCGCAAGACGCCGCGTCGGTCCACCCGCCCCACGGTGCATCCGCACCTGACCCGGCTGCTCGGCCAGCTCATCGGCACACCTGCCATCGTCTTCGGCCCACGGCTCGACATCCTCGCGTGGAACCCCCTGGCAGCGGAGCTGCTGTGCGACTTCGCAGCCGTGCCCGAGTCCGAGCGCACCTACGTCCGCATGGTCTTCACCGACCCGGTGATGCGCGACATCTACCCGGACTGGGAGGACGTGGCGCCCGCACCTGCGTCGAGGTCCTGCGGATGGAAGCCGGAACGAACCCGACGGATCCGGCCCTCACCGCCCTCGTGGGCGAACCGGCCGTCGCCGATCAGCAGTTCCGGGTCTGGTGGGCCGAGCACCGCGTCGCGCACCAGGACTTCGGCAGCAAACGCATCACTCACGCCACCGTCGGCGAACTCACCCTCGACTGGGACACCTTCCGCTACGCCGGCGCCCCGGAACAGCAACTCGTGCTCTGCTCGGCCGAACCCGGCACCCCGGACGCGGAACGACTGGCCGAACTGGCCGGCGATGCGGCCCGGAGTCCGTGAACCTCCCGAGCGCCACGGCGACTAATTCGGTTGACCGGGGGTGCGCGGTGGCGGTGCACTGCGGGGGGCGCCGCACCAGGCGGTGGCCGCGCGTACGGGGAGGCAGCAGCACCGCATGGAGATCCGTTCCACGACCGACCAGGACCTCGACGTCTTCGTCGACACGCTCCACACCGCGTTCGGGCGGTTCCCCGAGACCCCGGACGCGGACGGCGGCGGGGTCTGGTGGGCGGCGACCGAGATGGACCGCAACCTGCTCGCCGTGGCGGCGGACGGGCGGCCGGTCGGCACCGCCGGGGCGTGCTCCTTCGAGCTCACCCTGCCCGGTCAGGTCGTCGTCCCGGCCGCCGGGGTGACGTCCGTCGGCGTCCTGCCCACCCACCGGCGCCAGGGCGTGCTGACCGCGCTGATGCGGCGTCAGCTCGCCGACGTGCGGGCCCGGGGCGAGTTCCTCTCCGTGCTGCTGGCCTCCGAGGCCGGGATCTACGGCCGGTTCGGCTACGGCCCGGCGACGTACACCCAGCGGCTCACGGTGCAGCGCCACCAGGCCGCCTTCACCGCCCCGCGGGCGCGGCTCGCGGCCGACGCCCCGGCGGGCGGCTCGGTGGAGGTGCTGCGGCGGTCCGAGAGCGGGGAGATCCTGGAGCAGGTCTACGACCGCTACCGCCGCGCCCAGCCCGGAGCGCTGTCCCGGCCGCGCCGCTGGTGGGAGCTGGGCGCGGGGCAGGCGCCGATCGCCCGGGCGCCGCGCTACATCGCCGTCCACCGCGGCGCCGACGGCACCCCGGACGGGTACGCCTGCTACTCGCTGGGCGACGACTCCCTGACGGTGGACGAGACGATCGCCCTGGACGACGCCGCCTACCTGGCGCTGGCCCGCTTCGTGCTCGAACACGACCTGGTCACCCAGGTGGTGTTCCGGCACGTCCCGCCGGAGCACCCGCTGCGCCACCAGCTCGCGGACTTCCGCGCCGTGCAGCCGGGCGGCGAGACGGACTGGCTCTGGGTGCGGCTGCTGGACGTCCCGGCCGCGCTGACGGCGCGCGGCTGGTTCGCGGACGGCGAGCTGGTCCTCGACGTGGCCGACCCGTTCCTCGGCGAGCACGGCCGGTACCTGCTGACCGTCCGGGACGGAAAGCCCGAGTGCGTCCCGACCGACCGCGAGCCCGACCTCTCCCTGGACGTGCGCGACCTGGGCTCGGTCTACCTCGGCGGCACCCTCCCGAGCACCCTCGTCCGGGCCGGGCACATCCGGGCCCACCGCCCGGGCGCGGCCGCCCTCGCCGACGCCCTGTTCCGCGCCGAGCGCGCCCCGCACTGCCTGCACTGGTTCTGATCAACCGGTTCTGGCCAACTGGTTCTGATCAGGGGATTCACGGCCCCTCAGGGGAATCCCGACCCCCGCAGCACGCAGCGGTGCACCGCCCTTTCGAGGGCGGGGCCGGCGTTCGGCGTTCCCGGGGCACCTCGCACCGCCCGTCGGGGCGGCCCGGTTGCCCTCGCGGACCATGCCGATTGCCCCCTGAGGACAAACCCCGGCGTGTCGCAGGCGGGTCGGCTTTGTTCGCACGGGTGCACGATGCAACAGTGTCCGTCTGGTGTTGACATGGTCACGAGACGTGAGGGGACATGGCGCGAGGAGGGGGAATTCGCGGACGAACGGTTCGGCGGCGTTCAGTTCACCGACGGATGTCGCTCAACGTCCCGCTGACATTGAGCAGTTCGTGGCAGGAGGCGGCCTGCTTGCCCGAGGCCGGGGTGCCCGGCACCTCGCAGGTCACGTTCGCCGTCACGGTCTGGTCCTCCGGGACCTGGATGGGGGTCACCCAGTGGTAGTCCTGGTTGCGGAAGGTCTCCAGGGCGATGGTGGTGATCGTCTTGTTCCCGGCGGTGATGGTCACCACGCCCTGGTCGCCCTGGAAGTTGGCCACCACGATGTCGGTGATGTCGAGGACCTTGCCGTGCGGCACCGGGTAACTGCCCGTCCCGGCGGCGCCGTTCGCGGTCTGCACGTCGATCGTCTCGGAGAACTGCGCCCCGGTCCCCGGCACCGCCGGGCCCCCGCCCGGACCGCCCTGGCTGCCCGGCCCGGTGTTCGGCTTCCCGGCGCCCGGCTTGGTCTGGCCGCCCGGGGTGGCCCCGTTGGCGGGGACGTCCGGCGCGTCGCCGGTCGGGACGGCGGCGGGCGGGGGCGGGGTGGCGCTCTGCTGGGCGACCACGGCCTGCTCGGCGGCCTGCTTCGCGGAGCTGCGCACCGCCGGGCGGACCAGGGCGAACCAGGCCAGCAGCAGTGCGATCAGCGCGGCCAGGAGGACGAGCAGCCAGCGCGGGAAGATCGGCAGCTGGAGGAACTCGCCGTCCAGGACCGGCTTCTGGGGCACCGGTGCGGCGGCCTGCGGGACGGTCTCGGGCCGGGCCTCCGTGCCCTTGGTGTCCTTCCCGTCCTTGCCGTCCTTGGATTCCGGGCGCTCCTCCGGGCCCACCGTCACCTCGAACGGCCAGCTCGCCGGCTTGCCGAACCAGATCAGCTTGCGGGTGCGCGCCTGCACCCGCACCTCCCCGGACTCGCCGGGCTCCAGCCGGAGCTTCTCCGGGGTGACGCCGAACCGCAGGTCCTCACCGGCCTGTCCGGGCGTGAACGTCACGGCGGTCGGCGCGTTCCCGAGGTTGCGCACCGAGGCCCGGTAGCGTCCGCGCAGCCAGCCACGGCGACGGCGCGGTGCGAGCGCCGCCTGCAGCTCCTGGAACGCCGTCACGGTGACGGTCGCCTCCGGGACCGTCACCAGGTCGGGGCGCTCGACCGGCAGCACCCGGACGCCGAGCGGGAACTCGCCGGCCCGGGTGGCGGAGGAACGCGGCGGGGCCAGCCGGATCGTCACCGCCTCGGAGGTCCCCGGGTAGAGCGACACCCGGGCGGGTTCGACGGTCGTCCACGCGGCGCAGTCGCCGACCACCTCGAAGGTGTAGGCCTCGACGATGTCGAGGTCGTTGCGGACCGTCAGGGTCGTGGTGGCCACGCCACCGGGGGCCACCGTCAGTGCGGGCAGGCCGAGTTCGGCGGATGTGGTCATAGCGTGACGGTAGGGCCGTCCGGCGCCGCAGGAGAGAGTCGAACGGGCAAGCTAGGGGCCGCACCCCTTGCCCGTACGGTCCCGACCGGAGACCCTGCCTGGTGCCGTCACGGAGCCGACCCGGCTACGCGCGACCCGCTCCAAGCCCCCGGCCGACGCCGCCTCGCGGCGGTCGGCCGTCACCCTCGCAGGCTCTTGAAGAATGGAGTAGTTCGATGACGTCGACCGATACAACCCGTGAGGAAGTCGTCACAACACGCCGGGCGGGGGTGGCGCCGCGAGTCGGCATCGCCGCCGTGCCGCGCGTCCCCGAGCAACTGCGCGGCAGGCGGGCCGCCCAGGTGCGGGTGGCCGTCTTCGCGGAGGACCTCATCCTGCAGACCGGTGTGGTCCAACAGCTGCGCCAGCGGCCCGAGGTGGAACTGCTCAGCGAGAGCGAGGCCGGGCGGGCCGAGGTCTCCCTGCTGGTGGTCGACGCGCTGACCGAGACGGTGACCGAGCACCTGCGGCGGCTACGGCTCGCCACCTCGGGCCGGATAGGCCTGGTGGTGGGGCACTTCGAGGCCGGCGGGCTGCAGACCATCGTGGAGAACGGGGTCGCGGCGGTGCTGCGCCGGTCGGAGGCCGACCAGGACCGGCTGGTGCACCTGATCACGGCGCTCGCGAACGGCGAGGGCGTGATGCCGGGTGACCTGCTCGGCGAGTTGCTCGACCGGATCGGGATGTTGCAGCGCACCATGCTCGACGGGCGGGGGCTGACCCTCTCGACGTTAACGGCGCGGGAGGCGGAGATGCTGAAGCTGGTGGCGGAGGGCTTCGACACCAGCGAGATCGCCGCGAAGACGTCGTATTCCGAGCGGACGGTCAAGAACGTGCTCCACGAGATCATCACCCGCCTCGGCCTGCGCAACCGGGCCCACGCCGTCGGCTACGCGATGCGGCGCGGCTTGATATAGGGGAGTGAAGCCGGCGGTGGGGGGGCGCCGGACGGGACGGGCGCCCCCCCCGGCGGGCGGGGGCGCTGAGGCGGGGGGCGGCCCCGGGGGGGGGGGGGACCGGGCC
>NZ_JBEXJK010000473.1:0-6145 GCF_040609095.1 Kitasatospora sp. NPDC004799 | reverse complement strand
GTTGGTGCGCAGGATCTCGGCGTCGGTGAACTCGGGGCGGGAGAGGAAGTCCTCCTCCGAGTAGAGCCGGATGCAGATGCCGTCCGAGGTGCGGCGACGGCGCGCCACCACAGCCGCAGGGCCGGCGGGTCGGCGGGCTCGAAGGGCTTGCCGGGGCGCGGCACCGCGAGCCGGGCGCCGAGCGCCCGGGCGGCGGCGACCACCCGCTCGGCGGGCTCCTCCCACGGGTGCAGCGCGAGGTTGAAGGTGCACCAGTGGATCGGCAGCAGCAGCTCGCCGCCCAGGTCCAGGTGCGCCCGCACCCCCTCCTCGGGGGTCATGTGCACCTCGGGCCAGAAGTCGCTGTACGCGCCGACCTGCATCATCGTCGCGTCGAACGGCCCGAGCCGGCGGCCGACCTCGGCGAAGCCGGGGAAGTAGCCGGTGTCCCCGCTGTGGAAGATCCGCCGCCCGCCGCCGGCCACCACCCAGGACGCCCACAGGAACAGCGCGCTGGTGCGCGGTCCGCGGCTGCAGTAGTGCCGGGCCGGCGTGGCGGTCAGGGTCAGCCCGGCGACCTCGGCCGACTCCCACCAGTCCAGCTCGACGATCCGTTCGGCCGGCACGCCCCAGTGCTCCAGGTGCGCCCCGACCCCGAGCGGGACGGCGAACACCGCGCCCGTCCCGATCAGCGCCCGGACGGTGCCCATGTCGAGGTGGTCGTAGTGGTCGTGGGAGACCACCACCACGTCCACCGCCCCGAGTTCGGACAGCGGCAGCGGCACCGGGTGCAGTCGCTTGGGCCCGGTCCAGGAGAAGGGGGAGCAGCGCTCGCCCCAGACCGGGTCGAGCAGCACCCGCCGTCCGCCGATCTCGGCCAGGACCGTGGCGTGCCCCAGCCAGGTCAGCCGCAGCCCGGACTCCGGCGGTGCGGTCAGGTCGCCCGGGAGCAGCCGGTGCACCGGGACGGCGGCGGTCGGCGTCCGGCGGGACTTGTCCCCGGTCAGCTGGGCCCGGGTGATCTCCAGCGGGCTGCGCTCGTACACCAGGCGGCGGGTCGGCACCGGGTTGCGGAAGGCGCCGTCGGCGAACTGCGGGGAGCGGCGGATGCGCGCCAGCCGCTCGCCCCGGGGCTCGGCGCCGAAGGCGTCGGTCCGGACCCGGTGCCAGGCGGCCCGGGGAAGTCCGGCCAGGCCGGGGACGGCGCGCTCGCCGGACGGCGGGGCGAACAGCGAGGTCAGACCGGCGAGGCGGGAGAACCACGGGACGGGGCGGGGCACGGCTCCTCCAGGGACGGTCACGGCTACCGGGCGGACCGGGGCGCGCAGCGCAGCGACGGGTGGGGCTGCTGCGGTATGACAACCATCTCGTCGGAGGTTACTCGCCGTGGGCCGTCCGGACCTGGTGGAGGGCCCGGCGCGGTCCAATCGGCGTACCCGGGGACGCTGGGGCGGGACGCCGCCCGGGGCCTGCCCGGCCCGGCCCCGTCAGACGTAGAAGCGGGTGATCGTCTCCGCGACGCAGTGCGGCTTGGCGCTCCGCTCGCTGGTCACGGTGAACCGCACCACCGCCTGGACCCCGCCCGGCACCTCGGTGGCCGAGAGCAGCTCGGCGGTGGCCCGGATCGCGGTGCCCACCGGCACCGGCGCCGGGAAGCGCACCTTGTCGGAGCCGTAGTTCAGCGCCATCCGCACGCCCTCGACGGCGTAGCACTCCTTCGCCAGCACCGGGATCATCGACTGGGTGAGGTAGCCGTGCGCGATGGTCGAGCCGAACTGGCTCTCCTTGGCCCGCTCCGGGTCGACGTGGATCCACTGGTGGTCGCCGGTCGCCTCGGCGAACAGGTCGATCCGCCGCTGGTCGACGGTGTGCCACTCGCTGGTGCCCAGCTCGGTGCCGACGGCGGCGGTCAGTTCGGCGAGGGACGCGAAGGTCGTCACGGTGCGCTCCTGGTGGGGACGGGCCCGGGGAGGGGGTCAGGACGCCGGAAGCGTATGCCTACCCACCGGTACCTGTCAGGAGCCCGACGGAAAACCGGTGTTCACGGGCCCGAAGCCGGTGGGCCCGGCACTCACCGGCCCGGTGCTCGCCGTCCCGGCACCCATCGGTCCGGCGTTCATCGGCCCGGCGCCCACCGGACCCGTGCCCGGCCGTCGCGCCCGGTGGCCCGGTGCGCCCGGCCCGGTCGGGAACAGCCGGCGGCCGCTGACCAGCTCCGGCACCAGCGCGATGAACAGCGGCTCCGGATCGCCCACCCAGGGCCGCAGGCCGGAGCGCAGCACCCGCCGGACCTGCTCGGGATCGCTCACCGCGTCGGCCCGCCCGTGCACCAGCACGCTCCACCCGGTGCGGGTGACCGGGTCCAGCAGATCCGCCTGGAAGGCCACCACCGTGCCGTCCAGCCCGCGCGCGGTGGCACTTCCCCGGCGCACGGCGAGCACCAACCGCCCGTCCAGGACCTCGAAGGAGACCGGCAGGACGGCCGGCAGTGCGTGCTCGGTGTACACCACGCGCCCGACGGGCACGGTGCTGAGCAGCCGCAGGCACTCGGCCTCGCTCAGGGTCTCCACACGGTCCTCACGCTCCATGCGTCCGATCGTCCTCGGTCGGTGCGCTCCTCGATAGGGCCCATGGTCCCTGAGCGGACGGGCCGGGAGCCCCGTCGGCGGCCGTCCGGGCGGTAGCCTGCCCGGCGGGTGGAGAAACGGTGCAGGAGGGGGGACGGCCGGATGGCGGGCGGGGTCGATCTGGTGGTGATCGGGGCGGACGGCGGGCCGGATCGGGCCTTCGGGGGCGCGGCGCTCGCCCCGGACGGTGCCCGGCTGCTCGCCGAGGTGCTGCCCGGGATGTGCTTCGACACCGGTGCGGCCGGCTGCCGGGTCACCACGGTGCCGCCGGACGCGGACGCCAACGCGATGCTCACCGCCGTCCGGGACGCCGCCCAGCACCCGGGCCGCTGGCTGCTGGTCTGCCTGCTCGGCCAGCTGGTGGCCGACCCGCGCGGGCGCCGGCTGGCCCTGGTCACCGCCGGCAGCACCGCCGACAACGCCTACCGCCGGGGCCTGGCCTGGGACTGGGTGGTCAGCGCGATGGTGCACGGGGACCAGGAGGAGGCGCTGCTGCTGGTCGACGCGGTGGTCGACCGGGACACCTGGACGGCGCTGGAGCGCGGCGAGGACGGCGCGGGCGAACTGCTGAGCTACCCGAGGGTCCCGCTGTGGGGCCGGGTGGGCCGGTACACCCCGGGCAGCCGCTACACCCCCGGCAGACGCGGCCGGGACGCCGTCCGGCCGGGCGGGGAGGGGTCGTTCAGCCGGGCCCTGACCACCGTCCTGGGCCAGGGCGTCCCGGGTGCCCCCGCGGCCGTCGCCCCGCTCGATCTCCAGCCGGCCGTGGCCGCGCTGACGGACGGTGGAGAACCGGCCGGTAGTTCGGGTGCGCCTGGCGCGCGCCTGCTCGTTCCGCCGCACGCCGGGCGGCTCCTGATGCGCAATCGGGCCGCGGTTCGGGGCGCATTGGCCGGATTGTCGCTTTCCGAGGAACTGTTGGCCGTGCTGTGGCGGGAAAGTGCCCCGACGGAACCGCCTTCCGCGTAAGGTCAGGGGGCCTGAGGTGTTGCCGTGATGGGGTGGGTTGGCGAAGAATCGATCCCCAGCGGAATCATCGGCGGGACGGCGGAATTCTCCTGGCGGCCGTGGATCACGGATCGGGTCGGTCGCAATGAGGTGGGGCCATGCGGCAGCGCGGAAATGTGTTGCGCCCTGGGGCGGTTGGAGTCGGCGGGGCGGTTCTGGTGTTGCTGCTCGGGGCCTGTGCGAGCGGAGGTGCGGGCGGTTCCGTCGATCGGATCGGTTCGGCCGCTCCCACCGTCGCGGGAGTGAACCCGCTAACTCCTTCGAGTGGTTCGGTAAACGGCTCGATCGCGCCGACGAGCGGTCCGGAAGGGGCGATGGCGCGGCTGGCCCTGAAGACGTATCAGGACTGGTGGCAGGCCCAGGCCGAGGTCTTCGGGCGGTCGGATTCGGACGGTTACGCACTGGAGCAGTACTCCTCCGGGCGGGCGCTGTCCGACAGCCTGGTCGGCCTCCGGCAACTGCGCGACGCCAAAGTGGTGATGACCGGAACGCCGCACAATTCCGCGGTGGTCAAGGCCGTTGATCTGAAAGCCGATCCGCAGACCGCCGTGATCGAGGACTGCGTCGACCTGTCGGGCTGGCACCGCGTCGACGCCGTCACCGGGGCCGCCAGGGATCCCGGGGCACGCCTGAACCGGTACGTCGGAACCGCGTCCCTGCGCTGGTTCCAATCGCACTGGTTGATCCACGACTTCAAACGGGAGGTGGACCGGACATGCTGAACGCGCGGAAACCGGCCCGGCGGATCGCGATCGCCGCGTCGATGTCGGCCGGGCTGCTGCTGTCGTCGGCGGTGGGTGCGACCGCGGACGAACCGCCGGGCGGCGGGGCCGAACAGTGCTACCCGAACGTGATCTGCATAGACGTCAATTCCGGTGGAACGACCCCCGCACCCGGCGGATCGCAGCCCGGCGGTGGCGGCGGTTCGGACACCGGTCCGCAGCTGTGCGGCTACCACGGCGTCCCGTGGGCCTGTCACGACCCCCAGCTGGGCTGGTTCAACAGCGACAAGGGGTGCTACTTCCGCGCGCTGGACAACCCGCCGCCCGCCGGGGACCCGGCCTGGGAGGGCCACGACCCGAAGGACGGCTCGCTCTACACGAAGGTCTGCCCGCAGACCGACGGGGGCCAGGGCGGCGCCGAGATCGTGTTCGAGGCCACCGCGCCGGGCGGGCAGAACGTCAACGCGGAGGCCATGGCCATCCAGAAGGCCTACGACCAGGTCCGCTTCAGGCCGCCGGTGGGCCGCGCCGCGCCCCGGAACACGGCGGTGGTCCACGCCCCGGTCTGGCTCTGGGCCGACGACGCCGCACTGCCCGCGCCGGGCAGCGCGGCGGTCGCGGGCATCTCGGTCACCGTCACGCCCAAGCTGGTGAAGGCGGACTGGAGCTTCGGCGACCACCTCCAGACCTCCTGCACCACCCCCGGCACGCCGTACACCCCCGAGTACGGCGACGCGAAGTCCCCGGACTGCGGCTACGAGTTCGGGACGAGCTCGGCCAGGGAGAAGAACGGCGTGTTCAGCGCCACGGTGACGATGCACTGGGAGGCCGTCGTGGTGGTCACCGGCGGACCGAACCCGCGCACCTTCACGATCCGCGGCATCAACCAGAGCAGCAAGCCCTTCGAGCTCAAGGTCGCCGAGATGCAGGTGCTCAACTGAGCGCGCCGGCGCGGCGATCCGCGCACTGACCAGCCAGACCCCAGCCAAGCCATTCGAGCCACAGCGGCCAGAGACGAACCAGGGAAGGGCGGAACCCGGTGGAGAACCGTACGTTCGCGACGCCGGGATCCGGCACCCCCGCGGGCGCCGCGGCGTCCGTGGCGCTCCCGGAGCAGCCGGAGCAGGGCGGCCCGGGCAAGGGCCGGGGGCGGGCGGTGCCGCACGCCCCCGGGCGGACCATGCGGGCGCGGCGGCGGCGCCCGGCGGTGCTGGCGATGGCGGTCGCGCTGATCGCGGCCGGCGGGCTGGGCGGGGCCGTCCTCTACAACAGCACCGGCCAGCGGGTCGCGGTGCTGGCGCTGGCCCGGGACGTGCCGTGGGGTCAGGTGATCACCGACGAGGACCTGGTGGTCGCCCGGATCGCGGGGGACCCGGCGCTGCGCCCGGTGTCGGCCCAGGACCGGGCGAAGGCGGTCGGCATGCGGGCCGCTACCGACCTCAAACGCGGCGCGATGCTCACCGGCTCCGACCTCGCGCAGGGCCTGACGGTGCAGCCCGGGCAGATCGTGGTCGGGGTGTCGGCCAAGCGCAGCCAGCTGCCCGCCAGCCGGCTCCAGCCCGGCGTGCAGCTGGTCGTCGTCTTCACCCCCGACAACGGCCGGGCCGACTCGCTGCCCGCCACGGTGATCACCGTCGGCCGGGTGGACACCGACGGCAGCCAGGTGATCGACGTGGCGGTCGGCACGGCGGACGGGCCGCGGCTGGCGCAGTGGGACTACTGGTTGGCGGTCTCGGCCAGGTCGCGGACCAGGCGGGCGATGGTCGGGGCGGCCACCCCGTGGGCGTCGGCCGCCCGCAGGACGGCGCC
>NZ_JBEXJK010000472.1:0-6213 GCF_040609095.1 Kitasatospora sp. NPDC004799 | reverse complement strand
CGTGGAACCCGTCCTTATCGTTTTGGTCGTCCTGGTCGTGGTGGCCTTCATCGCGCTGATCAAGACGATCCAGGTCATCCCGCAGGCCTGCGCCTCCAGGCCCTCCTCGGCGAGCTCGGGCCCGGCGTGCCCGAGGACGGCGGGCAGCAGGTCGGCCAGCGGCACGTCGGCGGGGACGGCCAGCTCGAAGGCCGTCCCCGGCGCGTGGAACCTCAATCGGCACAGTCCTGCCACGACACTGCTGCTCACGCCGGTCCTCCGGTTCGGTGGGGTGGTCCGCTTCTCCGCCCGGATGAACGGCCTGCCCGGCGTGGCGCGTTCAAACCGGGCGCCCGCGCGCCGCCGCTGAACCTCCGGTGCCGCGCCGTCCGTGAGCCAGAGGGAACGGCCGTGGCGAGAAGGAGCCCTGAGTGAGCGTGGAGCTGATCAACCGGACGCCCCGGCGTCCGGGGCCCGAGATGCCGGACGGGGAGATCCAGCTCCAGGAGCCGCCGGGCCTGCCGGAGAAGCAGAGCGGCATGGCCAGCGTGATCAGCATGGCCCCGATGGCGCTCGGCTCGCTCTCGATGGTGTTCATGTTCCTGCACCCCGGCGGGGGCGGCGAGGGCGGCGGCGGCATGCTCAGCTACGTCGCGATGGGCATGATGGCGCTGTCCGCCGTCGGCATGCTGGTCACCCAGCTGATCCGCGGCTCCAGCGACCGCAAGCAGCAGCTGAGCGCCGAGCGCCGCGACTACCTGCGCTACCTCTCCCAGATGCGCCGTCAGGTGCGCCGCTCGATCGACGCCCAGCGCAAGGCCCTGGCCTGGCGCCACCCGGAGCCGGCCGAGCTGGGGGCGCTGGTCGGCACCACCCGGCTGTGGGAGCGGCGGGCCGCCCACCCCGACTTCAGCGACGTCCGGATCGCGCTCGGCGCCCAGCGCCTGGCCACCCCGCTCGCGCCGCTGGCCACCAAGCCGGTGGAGGACCTGGAGCCGCTCTGCGCCCACGCGCTGCGCCGCTTCATCCACGCCTACGGCACCCTAGCCGACCAGCCGATGGCGATCCACCTGCGCGGCTTCGCCCACCTGCTGCTGCGCGCCGACGACCCGGAGGCCGCCCGCGCGCTGGTCCGGGCGGTGCTGGCCCAGCTCGCCGTGGTGCACGGCCCGGACGAGCTGCGGATCGCCGTCGTCACCGACCCCGAGCAGCGGGCCGCGTGGGAGTGGGCCAAGTGGCTGCCGCACGCCCTGCACCCGACCGACACCGACGGCGCGGGCCCGGTCCGGCTGGTCGCCGGCAGCCTCGGCGAGGTCGAACAGCTGCTCGGCGAGGAGTTCACCGGCCGCCCCGGCTTCGAGCCGGACGCCGTACCCGACCGGGACGAGCCGTTCACCGTCCTGGTCCTGGACGGTCCCGGCGCGCACACCGGCAGCCGCGCCGCGCTGACCGGCTACCGCAACGCCGTCCTGATCGACCTCTCCGACTCGCTGGAGTGGCGCCCGGGCCGCACCACCCTGCGGCTGCGGATCGAGGACGGCCGGCTCGTCTTGGTCGGCGCCGACCGCAACCGCAAGGACGTGGTCACCGACCTCGGCCGGCCCGACGCGCTCACCCTGCCCGCGGTGACCCGGCTGGCCGCCCGGCTCGCCCGCTACCGGATCGCCGACGGCGTCGACGCCGCCGAACCGCTCGCCACCGACTTCGACCTGACCGCCCTGCTCGGCATCCCCGACCTGTACGCCCACGACGTCGACGCGCTCTGGGCCCAGCGCGGCATCCCGCAGCGGCTGCGGGTGCCGCTCGGCCTCGGCCCGGACGGCCGGCCCGTCGACCTCGACCTCAAGGAGTCCGCCCAGGGCGGCATGGGCCCGCACGGCATGCTGATCGGCGCCACCGGCTCCGGCAAGTCCGAACTGCTGCGCACCCTGGTGCTGGCGCTCGCCGTCACCCACTCCTCCGAGGTGCTCAACTTCGTCCTGGTCGACTTCAAGGGCGGTGCGACCTTCCTCGGCCTGGACACCCTGCCGCACACCTCCGCCGTGATCACCAACCTGGCCGACGAGGCCTCCCTGGTCGACCGGATGCGCGACGCCCTGCACGGCGAACTCGTCCGCCGCCAGGAGGTGCTGCGCGACGCCGGCTACGCCTCGCTGCTGGACTACGAGACCGCGCGCGCCGCCGGCACCGCGCTGCGCCCGCTGCCCACGCTCTTCGTGGTGGTCGACGAGTTCTCCGAACTGCTCTCCGCCCACCGGGACTTCATGGAGCTCTTCGTGATGATCGGCCGGCTCGGCCGCTCGCTCGGGGTGCACCTGCTGCTGGCCTCGCAGCGGCTCGACGAGGGCCGGATGAGCGCGCTGGAGTCCCACCTGTCCTACCGGATCGGCCTGCGCACCTTCTCCGCGATGGAGAGCCGCGGTGTGCTCGGCGTCCCGGACGCCTACCAGCTGCCCTCCCAGCCCGGCAACGGCTTCCTGCGCAGCGACATCTCCACCCTCACCCGGTTCAAGGCCGCCTACGTCTCCGGCCCGTACCGGCCCAAGCGCCGTGCCGCCCAACAGGCCGCCATCGCCGGGCAGGTCGTCGCGTACGGCACGGACTACGTGATGCCCCGGCAGCGGCCGGCGGCGGAGGCCGAGCCGGTGGAGGAGCCGACCTCGGCCGGCTCGCTGCTGGAGGTCGCGGCCGGGCGGCTGCGCGACGCAGGCCCGCCCGCCCACCGGGTCTGGCTGCCGCCGCTGGACGTCCCGCCGACCCTCGACGAGCTGCTGCCGCCGCTGGTCCCGCACCCCGAGCGCGGCCTCACCACCGAGGACGCGGCCGCCCACGGCGCCCTCGGCCTGCCGGTCGGCGTGGTCGACCGCCCGTTCCACCAGCTGCGCGACCTGCTCACCGCCGACCTCTCCGGGGCCGGCGGCCACGTCGGTGTCGCCGGTGCGCCGCAGAGCGGCAAGAGCACCCTGCTGCGCACCCTGATCACCGGGCTGGCGCTCACCCACACCCCGCGCGAGGTCCAGTTCTACTGCCTGGACTTCGGCGGCGGCACGCTCTCCACCCTGCGCGCCCTGCCGCACGTCGGCGGGGTCACCGGCCGGCACGACGGCGAGCGAGTGCTGCGGACGGTGGCCGAGGTCAACGCGATCATCACCCGCCGGGAGCAGTACTTCGCCGAGCTGGGCATCGACTCCGTCGCGTCCTTCCGGCGCCGCCGGGCCGCGGGCGAGCTGCCGGACGAGGCGCACGGCGACGTCTTCCTGGTGGTCGACGGCTGGAACACCCTGCGCCAGGAGTTCAACGACCTCGTCCAGCCGCTCACCCTGATGTCCCAGCGCGGCCTCAACTACGGCGTCCACCTGGTCATCGGCACCACCCGCTGGGGCGAGATCACCGGCGGCCTGCGCGACCAGCTGCAGACCCGCTTCGAGCTGCGGCTCGGCGACTCCGTCGACTCCATGATCAACATGCGGGCCGCCGCCAAGGTGCCCAAGCTGCCCGGCCGCGGCCTCACCGACGAGCAGCTGCACTTCCTCTCCGCGCTGCCCCGGATCGACGGCTCCGGGCGCACCGACGACCTCGGCGAGGGCGTCGCGGACCTGGTCGACGCCGTCGCCGCGCACTGGACCGGGCCGCGCGCCCCCGAGGTGCGGATGCTGCCGCTCACCCTGGACGCCGCCCGGCTGCCCGCCCCCGAGGGCCGGCTGCGGGTGCCGATCGGCCTGGAGGACACCGAGGTCTCGCCGCTGTGGCACGACTTCGAGGAGAGCCCGCACCTGCTGGTGGTCGGCGACAGCGAGTCCGGCAAGACCAACCTGCTGCGGCTGATGATCAAGGCCATCACCACCGCGTACACCCCGTCCGAGGCGCGGATCATGCTGGTGGACTACCGGCGCGGGCTGTACGACGCGGTGCCGGAGGAGTACCGGCTCGGCTACGCGGTGGCCGTCGACAAGCTCCGCCAGATCGTCGACGGGGCCTCCCGGGCGATGAAGAACCGCATCCCGCCCGCCGACATCGCGCCCGCCCGGCTCAGGCAGCGCGACTGGTGGACCGGCCCGGAGCTGTTCATCCTCGTCGACGACTACGACCTGGTCGGCTCGGGCGGCGGCAGCCACCCCTTCGCCGCGCTGCTGGAGGACCTGGCGCAGGGCGCCGAGATCGGCCTGCACCTGGTCGTCGCGCGCGGCGCCAACGGCATCGGCCGCTCGCTCGCCGACCCGCTGCTGCGCAAGCTCCAGGAGGTCAACTCGCCCGCGCTGCTGATGTCCTGCCCGCCGTCGGAGGGCTATCTGTTCGGCAACATCAAGCCGCGGGTGTTCCCGACCGGGCGCGGGCTGTACATCACCCGGCGGCGGACGGTGCAGGTGCAGACCGGGCACCTGGCGGAGGAGCAGTGAGCGGGACCGGGGACGTGACCACCTCGACGCTGCGGGCGCTCGGCCCGCACTACGTGATCGCGCCGCCCGGCGCCGAGGCGGACGGACTGGCCGAGGCGCTGGCGCCGGTCCGGGCCGAGCCGCGGGAACTGCTGCTGCTCGCCGCCGCCGCGGACGCGGCGCCCGTCCTGCTCGCCTCGCTGGACGAACTCGCCCGGGCGGCGCGCGAGCGCGGGGCCGAGGTGCTGGTGCTGGCCGCCTCCGGGCTGGCCGCGCTCGGTCCGGACGGCCGACGGCCCGCCGAACTGCTCGCCAGGCGCTGCGGGTTGACGGTCGTCGCCCCGGACGCGGTGGTCAGCGTCGAGGCGGACGGCACCCTGCCGGCGGTGCACGGGACGTGGTGGCGCTGCCGGCCCGGCGGGGGAGCGGAGCCGCTCGGCGGGCGCTGGCCCGCCGCCGCGACCGTCACCCCGCTGGCCGGCGGGGCGTACTGGGTCACCGAGGCGGCGGTCGGCCCGGCCCGGCCCGCCGTGCTGGACCGGGCCGTCGCGCCCGGGGGCGGGCTGCTGCTGGTCCTCGGCGAGCCGGCCGGTCCGCTGCCCAGCGGGGCCCAACTGGCCAACGCGGCGGCGCTGTTGCAGGAGACGGCCGGGCGGGCGGGCGGCCTCACGCTGAGCGCGCCCTGGGCCGCGCCGGTCGAACTGATCGAGCTGGTGGCCGTGTTGGCGGCCTCGCTCGGGCAGGAGGTGCGGGCGGCGATCGGCGTGCCGGTGGGCACGGCGGGGGCCTCCGGGGTCGGCGCCCGGCACGTCCACGTGGCGGCGGACGGCTGCGAGGGCTGGGAGCCGTACCTCACCGAGCTGGTGGCCCGCCCGCGCGAGCGCACCGTCACGGCCGCCGGCTGGCGCACCCGCCCCGACCTGCCCGCGACCCCGGGGGCGGCGCGCTACCCGGCCTTCCCCGGTGGGGAGTTGGAGGCGGTGGCGGCCGGCCTGTGGCTGCGCCCGGCGGCCACCGCGGACCGCGGCCCCCGGCTGCGCCGACCGGACCCGGCGCGGCCGGTGCTGGTCGTGGGCGCGCCGGGCCGGCCGGTGCCGGAGACGGTCTGGGACCACCTCGGGACGGTGCTGGGCGCGCTCCCGGCCGGGCCGGCGCGGCTCGGGCTCGCGGTGGCCGGGGTGCTGGACGTGGAGTCGGCGGCGGTGGGGCGGTTCTGCGCGCGGCTGTACGGGCTCGACTGGATCGGGGCGGAGGGCGCTGCGGGGGCGGTGACGGAGGTGGAGGCGGTGACGCGGGTCGGGGCTGTCGTGGCGCCGGAGGCGCAGCCTGTGGTGGAGCCGGGGCCGGTGGTCGTGCCCGAGCCCTTGCCGGTGACGGTGCCGGAGCCCGCTGCCACGGTCTCGACCTCGGGCGGCGGCGGTGCGGTCGTGGCGGAGGCTCCCGAGGGAGTCGACGAGGGAGCAATGTTGGCCCCTCGGATGGGCGTTGAGGTCCCCGAGCGGGAGGAACCGACCGTCGACGTGCCGGTTGCCGAGGCCCCGGCGGTCGAGGCCGAGCCCAAGCCCGAGCCCGAGACCGAGCCCGGGCCGGAACCGGAACCGGAACCGGAACCGGAACCGGAGCCCGAGCTCGTGGCGCCGGTTGCGGCGCCGTCGGTGGCGCCGTTGTCCCCGCCGCCGTTGTCCCCGCCGCCGTTGCCCCCGCCGCCCGCGCCTCCGGCGCCGACCGAACCCGCCGCCCCCGCCGCCGGCGGCGAGGCGCTGGCCGCCCAACTCGGCGCCGCCTACCAGCGCCTTTGAGCTGCCGCTGGAGGAGCTGATGTCGCCCCCGCTGGAGGGCGTCGACATCGAGGGAAGAC
>NZ_JBEXJK010000471.1:0-6213 GCF_040609095.1 Kitasatospora sp. NPDC004799 | reverse complement strand
CGAACTTCGGTGGTCATCTTCGCTCCCCCGGATCAGTACGCGAGCGCGCGGTCGACGGCGTCCGGGCCGAGCACCGCGGCCCGCCCGCCGGGGGCGTGCAGGCCGACCCGGTCCAGGCCGGCCACGCTCTCCTGCGCCGTCAGCACGCCGCCCAGCCGGTCGGCGACGAAGCCCAGGCCGCGCAGCCGCCCGGCGGGGTCGCGGATCCGCAACAGGTACCGCCCCGGATCGCCCTCCGGAAACCCCGGCATCTCGTGCCCCCTCGGCCGTCGCTCGCTCGCCGCCGGGAGCCTGCCCGCCGGGGCGGCGGCCCGACCGCGCCCGCGCCGCTCACCACCGGCGTTCGCTCCGCGCGCTCCCCCCTGCGGGTGAAGGCGCGCCGGGAACGGCGGAGCCCCCGTCGGGGTGACTCCCGACGGGGGCCCGGAACGGCGGCGGGGCCGTCAGCCGACGAACACCGCGACCGGCTTCGCCTGCCCGCCCTGCTCCTCGACCAGGGCGAGGAAGCGCCCGTCCGGCCCGAACACCGCGATCGGCCCGTCCACGCCCATCCCGGGCGCCTTCAGCCGGGCGCCGTGCGACAGCTTCTGCGCCGAGGCCTCGTCCAGGTCCCAGCGCGGGAAGGCGGCCGCCGCGGCCGCCGCGATCGGCAGCACCTCCAGCCCCTTGGCCGCCTCGCCGGTGACCTCGGCCTCCAGCTGCTCCAGGGTGCGCGCCGACTCCACCCCGTACGGCCCGACCTTGGTGCGCCGCAGCGCCGTCAGGTGCCCGCCGACGCCCAGCCCGGCGCCCAGGTCCCGGGCCAGCGCCCGGATGTAGGTGCCGGAGGAGCACTCGACGGTGACGTCCAGGTCGATCACCGGCGTGCCGTCCTCGGCGACCGCCGCGCGCTGCCCGTGCACGGTGAAGGAGTGGATCGTGGTCGGCCGGGCCGCTAGCTCGAACTCCTCGCCCTCGCGCACCCGCGCGTACGAGCGCTTGCCGTCGATCTTGATCGCGCTGACCTTCGACGGCACCTGCATGATCTCGCCGGTGAGCGCCGCGATCCCGGCGTCGATCGCCTCCCGGGTGACGGCGTCGGCC
This sequence comes from Kitasatospora sp. NPDC004799, assembly GCF_040609095.1. Taxonomy (NCBI): domain Bacteria; kingdom Bacillati; phylum Actinomycetota; class Actinomycetes; order Kitasatosporales; family Streptomycetaceae; genus Kitasatospora; species Kitasatospora sp. NPDC004799. The sequence goes on along the minus strand of NZ_JBEXJK010000471.1, from coordinate 5,130 downwards.
GGGGCCGAGGAGGTGACCTCGCCCTCCCGGTCGTCGGTCACGGTGGTCTGGCCGAGCCGGATGGTCGCCTCGTAGGTCTTGGCGGTGAGCATCAGGTGGCCGAGCAGCCGGGTGGCCCGCTCGACGCCGATCACCAGCACGCCGGTGGCCATCGGGTCCAGGGTGCCGGCGTGCCCGACCTTCCGGGTCCCGGCCAGCCACCGCAGCTTGGCGACGACCCCGTGCGAGGTGATGCCCTCGGGCTTGTCGACGATCACCAGGCCGTCCGGGCCGGTGCCTTTGCGCTTCATCGGGTTCTTTCTCTCAACAACATCAGCAGAGGTGATCAACGTACCGGCCGCAGGGCGTCCCGGAACCGCTCGACCACCGCGGCCACGTCCTCCCGGACGCTGAATCCGGCCGCGAAGACGTGCCCCCCGCCGCCCAGTTCGGCGCAGGCCGCGGCGACGTCCACCGCGCCCTTGGACCGCGAGGAGCCGCGCAGGGTGCCGTCCGGGTCCTGCTTGAGCACCAGCGCCACCTCGGCCTCGGCCGGGCGGCGCAGCACGTCGATCAGTCCCTCGATCTCCTCGACGGTGACGCTGAACAGCGCGAGGTCCTGGTACGGCACCCAGGTCCACACCAGGCCCAGGCCGCCGGCCGCGTCCGGCTCGTAGACGGCCCGGTCGAGCGCGCCCGCGAGCACCTTGAGGTAGCCGAAGGAGGAGGTGTCCCACAGCTGCCGGGAGATCAGGTCGTGCCGGATGCCGGTGGCCAGCAGCCGACCGGCCAGCTCGTGGGTGGCGGGCGTGGTGGCCCGGTACTTGAACGAACCGGTGTCGGTGGCGACACCGGTGTAGAGGCAGGTGGCCAGCTCCTGGTCGAGCTCGACGCCGAGCCGGCGCAGCAGTTCGTCGACCAGCACGGCGGTGGCCGGCGCGGTCGGGTCGATCAGCTGGTGGGTGCCGAAGCCCGGGTTGGAGGCGTGGTGGTCGAACACCACCAGGACGGGCGCGGCGAAGGCCTTGTCGTGCAGCAGGCCGAGCCGGCTCTCCGCGGCCACGTCGAAGCAGAGCACCAGCTCGGGCACGTCCGGCACCTCGGCGGCCGGCACGATCAGCTCCTGGCCGGGCAGGAACGTCAGCGACTCGGGCACGACCTGCGGGTCGTCGCCGAAGGAGACCCGCACCTGCTTGCCGAGCGCGCGCAGCGCCAGCGCGGCCGCCAGCGAGGAGCCCAGCGCGTCGCCGTCCGGGCAGATGTGGCAGATCAGGTCGATCGAACGGGCCCGCCCGATCTCCGCCACTACCTGCTGCCAGACCAGCTCGAACCCGCTCTCCTCGCTGCGCGGGCCCGGGAGCGCCGCGAGGGCGTCCTCCACCGTGCTGGTGGAGGACGCCCCCGTGGTCGATCCGGCTCGCGAGGCGGCCCGGGCCGGCTCACCCGCCATGACTACTCGTCCTCGTCGTCACGCTCGGACGCCGGAACCCGGTACGGGTCCGCGTCGCCGGCGTAGCTCGCCCCCGCGGCCTGGGTACGCACGGCGGCGTCCGAGGTGCGGGCCCGGTCGAGCAGGTCGTCGATGTTCCGGGCGTTGTCCGGCAGCGCGTCCGCGACGAAGGTCAGCGTCGGGGTGAAGCGCACCCCGATCTTGCCGACCTCGGAGCGGATCACGCCCTTCGCGCTCTCCAGCGCGGCCGCGGTGGCCTCGCGCTCGGTCTCGTCACCGAAGACGGTGTAGAAGACGGTGGCCTCGCGCAGGTCTCCGGTCACCCGGGTGTCGGTGATGGTCACGAACCCCAGGCGGGGGTCCTTGATCCGCCGCTCCAGGGTCTGGGCGACGACCACCTGGATGCGGTCGGCGAGCTTGCGCGCCCTTGCGGTGTCGGTCACGTTGCCTCCTCGTGCAGTGGGCCCGGTACCCGGGCGAGCTGCGCACCCGTCGGGGCCCACGCCCCAAAGTACCGGCCCGCGCCCGGCCTTGCGGGCGCTCTCGGTCCTGATCCGTGTGAGAACGGCGACTTCCGTCGGCCGGCTCCACGGTCCTCATTCGTCGTCGTCGTTGTGGTAGCGCCTCCTCGCGGAGAGGAGCTGCACCTCGGGGCGGCCGGCGACCAACCGCTCACAGCTGTCCAGGACCTCGGTGACGTACCCGGCTTCGCCGGAGACCACCGCGAGGCCGATCTCGGCCCGGCGGTGCAGGTCCTGGTTCCCGGTCTCGGCAGCGCACACGCTGTACTTGCGCTGCAGTTCGGCCACGATGGGCCGCACGATCGAACGCTTCTCCTTGAGCGAGTGGACGTCGCCCAGCAGCAGGTCGAAGGTGAGTGTTCCCACGAACATGTATGACAGGTCTCGCCGACCTGGAAGGCCTCGGGGACGGGCGGCCCGGAACCGGACCGCCGTACGTACGAGGACCCTACACAGCGAGACCGGGGCCGGTCGACGGAAATACCACCCGTCGACCGGCCCCGGCTGACACCGACTAGGCGCGCGGCTTCTCGCGCATCTCGTAGGTCTCGATGATGTCGTCGACCTTGATGTCGTTGAACGACCCCAGGGTGACACCGGCCTCGAAGCCCTCGCGGACCTCGGTCGCGTCGTCCTTGAAGCGGCGCAGACCCTCGATGGAGAGGTTCTCCGCCACGACCTTGCCGTCGCGCAGCAGGCGGGCCTTGGCGTTGCGGCGGATGATGCCGTCGCGGACCAGGACACCGGCGATGTTGCCGAACTTGGAGGAGCGGAAGACCTCGCGGATCTCCGCGGCGCCGAGGCGCACCTCCTCGTACTCCGGCTTGAGCATGCCCTTGAGGGCGTTCTCGATCTCCTCGATCGCCTGGTAGATGACCGAGTAGTACCGGACGTCCACGCCTTCCTTCTCGGCCGCGGTGCGCGCACGGCCTTCGGCGCGCACGTTGAAGCCGATGATGATGGCGTCCGAGCCCATCGCCAGGTCCACGTCGGACTCGGTGATGGCACCCACACCGCGGTGCAGGACCCGGAGCTCGACCTCCTCGCCCACGTCCAGCTTGACGAGGGCGTCCTCGAGGGCCTCGACCGAACCGGAGACGTCACCCTTGATGATGAGGTTGAGCTGCTCGATGGAGCCGGCGGCGATGGCCTTGTCCAGGTCCTCCAGGGACACCCGGACCCGACGCTGCGCGAAGGCGGCGTTGCGGTCGCGGGCCGAGCGCTTCTCGGCGATCTGACGGGCGGTGCGGTCCTCGTCGACGACGATGAAGCTGTCGCCGGCGCGGGGCACCGAGGTCAGACCGAGCAGCAGCACCGGACGGGACGGGCCGGCCTCGGAGAGGTTGTTGCCGTTCTCGTCCAGCATCGCGCGGACGCGGCCGTAGGCGTCGCCCACGACGATCGAGTCGCCGACGCGGAGGGTACCGCGCTGCACGAGCACGGTCGCCATGGCGCCGCGGCCCTTGTCCAGGTGCGCCTCGATGGCGATACCCTGCGCGTCCTGCTCGGGGTTGGCCCGCAGGTCCAGCGAGGCGTCCGCGGTCAGGACCACGGCCTCCAGCAGCTGGTCGATGTGCAGGCCCTGGCGCGCGGAGATGTCGACGAACATGGTGTCGCCGCCGTACTCCTCGGCCACCAGGCCGAACTCGGTCAGCTGACCGCGGACCTTGGTCGGGTCGGCGCCCTCGACGTCGATCTTGTTGACGGCGACCACGATCGGCACACCGGCGGCCTTGGCGTGGTTCAGCGCCTCGACCGTCTGCGGCATGACACCGTCGTTGGCCGCGACCACCAGGATCGCGATGTCGGTGGACTTGGCACCACGGGCACGCATGGCGGAGAACGCCTCGTGACCCGGGGTGTCGAGGAAGGTGATCGGACGCTGCTCGCCGTTCACCTCGGTGACGACCTGGTAGGCACCGATGTGCTGGGTGATGCCACCGGCCTCGCCGGCCACCACGTTGGACTTGCGGATGGCGTCCAGCAGGCGGGTCTTACCGTGGTCGACGTGACCCATGACGGTGACGACCGGCGGGCGCGGGGCCAGCTGGTCCTCGTCGCCCTCGTCGGCGCCGAAGTCGATGTCGAACGACTCCAGCAGCTCGCGGTCCTCGTCGTCCCGGCTGACGATCTCCAGCTGGAAGCCCATCTCGCCGGCCAGCAGCTCGAGGGTCGCGTCGGAGACCGACTGGGTCGCGGTGACCATCTCACCGAGGTTGAACATGACGGAGACGAGCGCGGCCGGGTTGGCGTTGATCTTCTCCGCGAAGTCCATCAGCGAGGCGCCGCTCGACAGGCGAACGGTCTGGCCGTTGCCGCGAGGCAGCATCACACCGCCGACGGACGGGGCCTGCATGGCCTCGTACTCCTGGCGCTTCGCCCGCTTCGACTTGCGGCCGCGCGCCGGGCGACCGCCCGGGCCACGACCGAAGGCGCCCTGCGTGCCACCACGGGCACCCGGGCCGCCGGGACGGCCGCCGAAGCCGCCGGGACGCGGGCCGAAGCCACCGCCGCCGCCCGGGGCACCGCCACCGGGACGCGGACCGCCGAAGCCGCCGCCACCGGCCGGACGCGAGCCCGGACCGGCCGGACGACCCTGGAAGCCCGGACGGGCGCCACCGGCACCCGGACCACCCGGACGGCCGCCGGGGCCACCCGGACCACGGCCACCCGGACCCGGACGCGGGCCGGCCGGACGCTGCGGCATCATGCCCGGGTTCGGGCGCGGCATGCCGGACGGGGTCGGGCCACCGGGACGCGGCGCGGCCGGACGCGGCATGCCGTCGGGACGCGGAGCGCCACCCGGACGGGGAGCACCGGCACCCGGGGCACCCGGACGCGGAGCGCCACCGGGACGCGGGGCACCGGCACCGGGAGCACCGGCGGGACGCGGACGGTCGCCGCCCGGACGCGGGGCACCGGCACCCGGGGCACCGGCCGGACGCGGACGGTCGCCACCGGGACGCGGAGCGCCGCCGCCCTGGGCACCGGCCGGACGCGGACGGTCGCCGCCCTGACCGCCCTGACGGCGGTCGCCGGGGCGGCCCATGCCGGTCGCGCTGCCCGAGGTGAACGGGTTGTTGCCCGGACGCGGGCCGGCCGGACGCGGGCCCGGACGGGCGCCGCCGGAGGCCTGGCCACTCGGGCGCGGGGCCTGGGTGGACGGACGCGGGGCGTCAC
>NZ_JBEXJK010000470.1:0-6240 GCF_040609095.1 Kitasatospora sp. NPDC004799 | reverse complement strand
CTCAGGTCAGGAGCTTGTCCTTGGCCCGCTGGTACTCCTCGTCGGAGATGGCGCCCTTCTCCTTGAGGTCGGCGAGCTTCGCCAGGTCGTCGACGCAGCGCGGCGGCCTCGGCGGTGGCCGCGGTGAGGCTCAACGTGGCGTGCCGGTGGGTGAGTTCGTCGGTGATCAGGCTGTGCCGGGTGCGGTCGGCCTCGGCCGCGGTGACGGCGCTCGCGGCGGCGGCGACCTCGATGGCGAGGTCCTGGGCGCGGTCGCGTTCGGCGGCGGCGCGCGAGGTGAGGGCGTGGGCGAGCCGGCGGGTGCGGCGCTCGGCGGTGCGGTGGGCCTCGCGGACGGTCTCGCGGGCGGTGGTGGACTCGGCGATGCGCTCCAGCAGGTCCAGCGAGCCGGCGGTGAAGTCGCGTTCGGCGGTGAGTTCGGCGCGGCGGCCCAGCTTGGCGGCGAAGCCGTGCACGAGGTCGGCGAGGCCGTCGGTGTCCCGGGTGTCGGTGACGGCGCGCAGCAGGAGGTCGGTGAAGTCGCTGTCGTGCTTGACCGCGAAGAGGCCGGCCGCCTCGCCCTCGTCGGCGTTCATCTCGCGCTGGTAGCGGAAGAGTTCGGGGTCGAGGCCGAGCTCGCCGAGGTGCTCCGTCCAGCGGTCGTGGCCGTCCTCGAAGACCAGGTCGAGGTGGGGGTGGGCCTTGCCGGCCTCGGTGAGGGCGTCGCGGAAGCCCTTCATGGTGCGGCGCCGGCCGCGGGCCTTCTGGTCGCCGGCCAGGCTGACCCGCTCGGCGACCGGCAGCGAGTCGAGGGTCAGGCCGGGGCCGGGGCGGAAGGAGTACCAGGTCTCGGCGAACTTGCGCGGGTCGGAGGAGACCTGGCGGCCGCGCCACTCGCTGACCTTGCCGACCACGATCAGCTCGCCGGTGACGGTGTGCTGCCACTCCAGGGCGACGTGGCCGCAGTCGTCGGCGAGCAGGAACTTGCGCAGCACGCCGGAGCTGGCGCCGCCGAGGGTGTTGCGGTGGCCGGGGAGCATGACCGAGAAGATCAGTTTGAGCAGGACGGACTTGCCGCCGCCGTTCTCCAGGAAGAGCACGCCGGCCGGGGCGGGGCGGCGGACCGGGCCGTCCGGGTCCTCGCCGAACAGGCCGATCTGCTGCGGGGCCGGGTCGGCGACCGGCTCGCCGACGCCGCGCAGGTCGAGCACCGTGTCGGCGTAGCGGGCGCCGGCCGGTCCGATCGAGTAGAGGCGGACCCGGTTGAGCTCGTACATGTGCGGCGGTTCTCCGTGGCTTGCGTGGCGTGAGGGATGGGCGGCGGGCCGGTCCGGGGCGGGTGGTCGGGGCCGGCGCGGTGGGGCTCGGAGCGGGTGGGCTCGGAGCGGGTGGGCTCGGAGCGCCGGGGCTCAGAGCGAGTGGAACGGCAGCCCCGCGTCGGCGACCAGTTCGTCGCCGGTGTCCGGCGGCAGCAGGCTGGCGGTGCCGTCGGAGACCGGGACGATCCCGAGGTCGAGCAGTTCGGCCATGGCCGCGCTGCCCGCCAGGTCGCGGACCTGGAGCTGGTAGCGGGCGGTGGTGCGGTAGGTGCCGCCGGAGTCGTCGGAGACCTTCTGCAGGAAGCCGGAGTCGACCAGGAACAGCACGGCCTTGGCGACGATGCCGATGGTGGAGCCGGAGAGCCGGCGGGCGTCCTTGGTGGCGCCGGTGGCGGTGCGCCGGGCCCACACCCGCCAGGCGGCCTCCAGGCCGGGGGCGTCGGAGGCCGGGTCGGTGTTGGCGCCCTCGGCGTCGGCCTGCTCCTCCAGGCGGCGGCAGGCCTGGCGGACGAAGGAGTCGACGCCGTTGACGGTGATCCGGCCGAGGTAGCCGTCGTCGGCGAGGTCCTCGGGGCGGGGGAAGGCCATCGCGGCGACGGCCAGGTGGGCGAGGCCGTGCAGGAAGCGGTCGGTGGACTCGGAGGCGGCGCGGCGCGAGTAGTCGCCCATCCGGACGGCGAACAGCGAGTCCTCGGCGGCGGCCACGGCCATGCCGGCCCGCGGGGAGACCTCCAGGACGACCAGGCCCATGCCGGTGGCGATGGCGTCGGCGAGCCGGGCGAACGGCGGGTCCTCGCGGTGGCGGCGCACCAGCTCGGCGTACTCGGCGTCCCGGGCGGGCAGCAGCTTGGCCTGGAGGCCGAAGGAGACCAGCCGGGCGGCGTCCGCGACGTCGGCCGGGGTGATCGGCGCGGGGGCCGCGGGTTCGGTCTCGGCCGCCCAGGACGTGTCGTGGTGGGTCGTCACGGGCGGTGCTCCTCGGGGGTGGCGCGGTGGTTACGGTTCGTCAAGGTGGGTTCCGGCAACGTGTGCTTCCCGGTGTGCTTCCCGGCCGGTCAGCCGGCGTCCTTGCGGTCGGCGGCCATGCCGACCGCGTCGAGCAGGGCGCTGCCGACGATCAGGTCGGCGCCGCCGAACTCCTCGTCGCGCAGCGGCGTGCCGTCGTCCACGGCGAACAGCAGCCGCTCCTCGCCCTGGCGGTAGGCGGTGCCGACCGGCGGGCTGGCCGCGTGGACGGCGAGCAGGGCGACCAGGTACGGCAGGTCCGGGTCCTGCTTGCGGGCCTCGGCGAGCAGGCCGGAGAGCCGGCGGGGGGCGTCCGGGGGCAGGTCGAGCAGGACCATCGCGGACTCCAGCTGGGCCTCGGAGAACCGGCTGTCGTCCGGGGTGGCGACCAGGTCCGGGTCGGGCAGCTCGGCGCCGAGGTGCTCGCGTTCGACCGGCGGGGTGAGCAGCAGGTCGACCAGGTCGGCGACCCGGACCGAGACGGGGGTGCGCAGGCCGGCGCCGCGGGCGAAGAACGCGCCGGTGGGGCGGACCGCCTGCTCTATCGGCAGCCGCAGCACGGGGGCGAGCAGCTGGCCGTAGAGGTCGATGCCGCTGCGGGCGCCCGGGGTGGCGAAGGCCTGCCGGTCCTGCTCGGCGCGGAACAGCGGGCCGGCCTCCAGCAGGCGGGTCTGGAGCTGGGTGTGGCGCCGGATGCAGTCCTTGACGATGTCGACCAGCTCGGCGGCGCGGCGCTTGTGCTCCGGGTCCTCGGCCTCGTCACGGGCCTTGCGGATGTTGGTGAGAATCGCGTTCTCGTGCCGGTAGCGGTCGGCGATGTGGTCCAGCGCCTCCTCGATGAGGTCCGGGATCGCGCGCATCCAGTCGACCGCCCGGACGTTGCGGCGGGTGGCGTCCAGGGCGCGGCGCAGCGTCTCGGCGTACTGGACGGTGCGGTAGCGGGCCTGCTCGGCGGCGAGCTGGGCGTCGGCCAGGCGGCCGCGGCGGATCAGCACCTCGAGCTTGACCTCGGCGGCGATCTGGGCCGAGGTGACGTCGGTGTCGAGCGCGCCGACCAGGACGTTGACCGCCTCGTCGGTGGTGCGCAGGTAGACGCCGCCGTCGGGGCCGGGGACCTCCTCGATCAGCTTGAAGTCGTAGTCGCGGCGGACGTACTCGCCGTCCGCGCCGAAGGTGCCGTAGACGGCGCGGAAGCCGCGGTCCACACTGCCGACGTTGATCAGCGACTCCAGCACCCAGCGGGCGACCCGCTCGTGCTCGGCGGCGGGACGGCCGGTGGCCTGGACGGCGACCCGGGGCAGCAGCCGGGCGAGCACTATCTCGCGGTCGGCCCCGGTGTCGAAGTCCATGTTCAGCGTGACCAGGTCGATCGCGGCGAGGCCGACCTCGGCCATCGCGTAGCCGCCGTACTCACCGGCCAGGTTGACCTTGCGGTTGTCCAGGTCGTGCAGCGGGGCGGTGCAGGCCAGCGCCTTGAGCCGGCGGGCCAGGCCCTCGTCGGCGGCGGGGCCGGGCGCGGGGCGCGCGGCGGCCGGGCCGGCGGGCGGTCGGAGGCCGGGCTCGGTGGGCGGGTCTGCGATGGCGGTCACGGGGGACAAGATTAGAGGTTCGCACCGACATCGACCGAAACGGACCTTGCGGGCGGGCGGAGCGGCAGGTGGGCGGCGGTGCGGGGGGCCGATTCGGAACGTGGTTCCGACGGGATTCCGCCATTCCCGAACCGGCATTCGAGAAAACCGTGAGGGCTGCGCGTCGGTTCGGTGATGATCAACCCATGATCATCCGACTGGCCACAGCGGGCCTCGCCGTCGCGCTGTCCGTGACCACCCTCGCCACCGGCGCCGTTGCCGCTCCGGCCACCTCGGCCGCTCCGGCAGCCGCGACGGGCCCGGCGGCCGCGACGTCGGCCTCCGCGCAGCACGTCACCGTGTCGCAGAGCGGGAACTACCCGGGCGGCTTCTTCACCTCCGGCACCATGTCGGTGAGCTGGATGTCGGCCGGCACCGCGGACCTGACCGGCCCGACCCACTTCACCGTCGACCTCCCGCCCGGCGTCAGGACCGACGGCGCGATGTTCTACTCCACGCCGTACGACTACACCTTCACCGAGACGCTGTCGCCCGACGGCCGCCACCTGGAGGCCGTGCTCACCGGCACCCGGGTGGTCGGGAAGAACGAGTTCATGAAGCTCAACCTGTCCACCACGCCCGGCGTGCCGATCACCGGTGTGATCACGGTGACGGCCGGCAACCCGAACGACACCGACCCGACCGGCCACGTCTCGCGGTACGACCTCGGCAGCCGCGGCTACCTGCCGGCCACCGTGCAGGCCGCCCCGGCGGTCACCGGCCTCGGCACCACCACCGGCCCGGGCGCGGGCGGCACCGCGGTGACCGTCAGCGGCCTCGACCTGGCCAACGGCATGGTGCTGGTCGGCGGCGTCCCGGCGCCCGGCACCTGCACCGACACCGCCTGCACGGTGACCACCCCGGGCGGCTCGGGCAGCGCGCCAGCAGCGGCAGAGCCGACGCCGCGAGCCGCCAGCCGCCCGGGCCGTCCGCCGGCAACAGGGCGAACAGCGGGAACTCGGGCACCGGGCCCAGCGCCGCACCGGTCGGCGACACCGCCGTCCCGGCGCCCACCGCGAAGCCCGGGCCCAGCGCGTACGCCGCGCCCCAGAGCACCGCGTTCGGCAGCAGCGCCAGCGCGAGCAGCAGCAGTCCCACCACCGCGGCGGGCCCGCTGCCCAGCAGCGCCGTGCCGCGTCCGCCGCCGGCCACCGCGTCCAGCACGGCCGAGCACACCACCAGCAGGCCGCCCGCCGCGACCAGCCCGGCCCCGCCCGCCAGCGCCGCGGCGCGTACCACCGGCGCGCCGTCGGCCGGGCGGTAGGGCGGGGGCAGCCGGTCCAGCGGGGAGTCGACCGGCAGGTCGAGGACGGTCACCGAGCGGGCTCCGGCGGCCGTCGCCAGGCCCGCCACCAGCGCCACCACCAGGACGTCCAGCAGCACCCGGCTGCGGAACAGCCCGGCACCCGCGCAGTGCAGCGTGACCCCGACGGCCACCGCGCAGTACCCCGCCCACACCGCCACCGGACCGCCCCAGCGCGAGCGCAGCCCGCGCCGCGCCGCCACCACGGCGGCCGCCCGGTGCAGCCGGACCACGGCCAGGACGCCCAGCAGCAGCGGAGTGACGGTCAGCGGGGCGTCGGCCGGCCCGCGCAGCACCGGCGCGCCGTGCCCGAGCAGCCAGAGCACCCCCGCCAACCGGGTGACAGCGGCCGCGCCGTCGTCCGCGTACGGCGACATCACCCAGAGCCCGAGCACCGGCGCCCCGACCGCCGCCAGGCCGACCAGCGCCGTCCGCACCCCGGCCAACAGGTCGGCCAGCGCGGGGCGTCCGCCCAATTCACCGGGCGAATCCAGGATCGGACGGCCCATCAGCTGCGTCATGGGCCACATGGTGCCAAGGCGACTCGCCATGCTCCGTGAAGCGCCAAACCGCCGCCGTGTCCCAGATTATTGGCTTATGCGCATTTTCAGACCCTGCCCCCAAGCCGCGGGCGCCCCGGCCCGGAGCGTCTGATGGCCACGCCGCCCACCGCCGACTCCCCCACCCCGGAGCGCCACCGCAAGCCCGCCCGCGCCGAGACCGACGCGGGCCGCCTGCTGCGGAGACTGACCCCCCGTGAGGCCCAGACCCTGGCCCACCTCGCGGTCGGCCACGACCTCCCCCGCACCGCCGCCACCCTCGGAGTCACCCCCACCACCGCCCGCAGCTACCTCCAGCGCGCCCTGCGCAAGCTCGGCACCCGCACGGAGGCGGAGGCCCTCGCCCTGCTGGCCGGCACCCTGCCGCACCCCCCGGGCCTCGGCCCGGCCGGCACCGAGGCGGTGGCCAAGCACTTCGTCGCGCTGTCCACCAACGCCCAGGGCGT
>NZ_JBEXJK010000469.1:0-6244 GCF_040609095.1 Kitasatospora sp. NPDC004799 | reverse complement strand
GAGGGGGGGAGGGGGCCCCGGGGAAGCGAGCGGCATCACAACTCCGCGCAGGAAGTCGGCCGAGCCGACTTCCTGCGCAGAACCCCCACCCCCACCACCCCGCCCCCACCGGACCAAGCCGCCCAACTCCCCGCAAAGCGAGGCCACTCCCCGCCCCGCCCCGCGGAATTCCGCAGGGAGCGCGGCGGGGACCGGGCACAATGGCGTAGAGATGGTCGGCCGTCCGGAACCGGGGGGCCAGGGAATGGAGGCCCGGGGTGAGCGATCTTCCGCGCAAGGCAGTGACCCGCACGGCACGGCTCGCCGCCCTGCCGCTGGGGATAGCCGGTCGCGCCACGCTCGGCCTGGGCAAGCGGATCGGCGGCCGCTCCGCCGAGGTCGTCACCGCCGAGCTCCAACAGGCCACCGCCGACCAGCTGTTCAAGGTCCTCGGCGAGCTCAAGGGCGGGGCGATGAAGTTCGGGCAGGTGCTGTCCGTCTTCGAGGCCGCGCTGCCCGAGGAGGTCGCCGGGCCGTACCGGGCGGCGCTCACCAAGCTCCAGGACGCCGCTCCCCCGATGCCCGCCGCCAAGGTGCACACCGCGCTCGCCCAGCGGCTCGGGGACGACTGGCGCGAGCTGTTCCGGGAGTTCGACGACCGGCCCGCGGCCGCCGCCTCGATCGGCCAGGTACACAAGGCGGTCTGGCACGACGGCCGCACGGTCGCCGTCAAGGTGCAGTACCCGGGCGCGGGCGACGCGCTGCTCGCGGACCTCTCGCAGCTGAGCCGGGTGGCCTGGCTGCTGGGCCCGCTGATCCCCGGGCTGGACATCAAGCCGCTGATCACCGAGCTGCGCGAGCGCGTCTCGGAGGAGCTGGACTACGAGCTGGAGGCGCAGGCCCAGCGCCGACACGCCGAGGAGTTCACGGACGACCCGGACATCGTGGTGCCGGGCGTGGTGGCCCAGGCCGACCAGGTGCTGGTCACCGAGTGGATGGCCGGCACCCCGCTGGCCGAGGTGATCGCGGGCGGCACCCAGGAGGAGCGCGACCGTGCCGGGCAGCTGCTGGCCCGGTTCCTGTTCGCCGGCCCGTCCCGGACCGGTCTGCTGCACGCGGACCCGCACCCGGGCAACTTCCGGCTGCTGAAGGACGACGGCCCGGTCTCCGGCTGGCGGCTGGGCGTGCTGGACTTCGGCACCGTGGACCGGCTGCCCGGCGGGCTGCCCGCGCCGATCGGGGCCTCGCTGCGGATGGCGCTGGCCGGGGACGCGGCGGGCGTGCTCCGGATGCTGCGCGAGGAGGGCTTCGTGAAGCCCTCGATCCGGCTGGACCCGGACGCGGTGCTGGACTACCTGCTGCCGATCATCGAGCCGGCCGCGGTGGAGAACTTCCACTTCACCCGGAGCTGGATGCGCGCCCAGGCGGCCCGGATCGCCGATCCGCGCTCGCCCGCCTACAACCTGGGCAAGCAGCTGAACCTGCCCCCGGCGTACCTGCTGATCCACCGGGTGACGCTGAGCACCATCGGGGTGCTCTGCCAGCTGGGTGCCAAGGCGCCGTTCCGCGCGGAGATGCTGGAGTGGCTGCCCGAGTTCGCCGACCAGCGGTCGGCGAAGCCCACGGGGCACGCCGAGTCCACGGAGCGCACCGGGCCGGTGGAGCACACCGGGCCCACGAAGCGCCTCAAGTCGGCGAAGGGCGCCGGGTCCGCCCCGGTCCGCGAGGACTGACCCGGGCCCCGCGACAACGGCCGCAGGCCGCTCCCCGGAAAACGGGGGGCGACCTGCGGCACGACGGGGGTGGATCGGGGCCCGCCGGGCGGGCCCTGCGCGGGGCGTCCTACATCAGCGCGACGGCGAGCGCCTTGCGGGCCCGCATCGAGGCCCGCTCGGCCCGCTGCCGGAGCCTGCGGGCCCGGACGACCCGGCTGACGAGCCGTTGGTTCTCGGCCTCGTGCAGCCTGTCTTGCATATGGGCACGGGCCAGGGATTCGTGGAGCAGTTGCATTTCGAGGATCCTGTTCTGGGTCTGACGTTCGGTGGCCTGCTCGGCGCGGGCGGTGGGATCGACGGCGGCGGGGTTCATGTCGTGGTCCTGCTCGTGGTGCTTGTTCGGGAACGGGATGCGGGCTGCGGCGTCGGCCTTGGCGGCGGCGATCCGCACGGATCGGCGGAGGGCGCTGTCCAGCGGGGGCTGCTCCCCCTGGCGGACGGCCCTGGCGTCGTGGACGGGGTTCACGCCATGACCTCGGTCTTGCGCGGACGGCCACGGGGACGCTTGCGGGCCACGACGACGCCCTGGACGAACAGCTCGCCACCCCAGACGCCCCACGGCTCGCGCCGCTCCAGGGCGCCGGCCAGGCAGGCGTCCTTCACCGGGCAGGTGCCGCAGAGGGACTTCGCGTACTCGACGTCGGCCGGCGTCTCGGCGAAGAAGACCTCGGGGTCGAAGGCGCGGCACGGGATGGGGAGACCGAGGGACTCGGCCTGCTCGATCGAGCTGAGCTGCATGGAAGGAACCTCCGGGGGGTCGGCCTGGTCGGCCTTGGTGATCTGGCTTGTCGGCGGTACGGACGGGGTGGGCGGTGTGATGACCGTGGACACTGTGGGCGTCTTCCTCGTCTTTTCTCAGTGGTTCCGGCCCAGGGGACTGGTGGTGCTGGGCCGGAGGCCCCGGAGGGCCTGGATGGTCTTGCGTACCGGACAAAACAGAAGGGCCGCGGATCCCGGTGTGACGGGTTCCGCGGCCCTGGAGGTGCCGACCTGAGGCTGGCTCAGGTTCGTTCTCTCCAGGGTTCAGGGCCGCGGAAGGCCCGCATCCGGACGGCCTTGGCGCCCGCAAAGGCGGCCACGGCCTGGTTAATCAGCTGCTCGTTCTGCTTCTGGGCGTTTTCGGCACCGACGACCTGCGCATAGCCGCCATGCATGGCGGCGGCTACTGCTGCCTTCGGTGCCTGGGTCGGTCGCTCATCGCGCGGGGAGCGCGACGTGCCGGCCGACGCCCAGTCACGGGACAGACCGGTCTCGACAAAGGTGCCGTCGACGCTCCTGCTGCCCGTGAAGCACAGATCAGTGTGTCCAGGACCACTGACAACGGGGGCGACGGAGACACCGGTGGTGTCGAGACCCAGACCGGTTCCACCGAGCTCGGCGAGCGCCCGCAGGCGGGCGGCACGCAGGGAGGCAGCGACAACGGTCTGGCCAGTCATTTTGGTGATCATGATGTTTCCCACTGTCTTCGCCTCCTCTCGGCGTCTCGCGGAGCCTGGTCTCCCTGGCTCCGAATGTTCGGATGTCTGTCTCGGTAAAGCGCTCGGGCGAGGGGAATCGGCACAGGTTTCACCCCGTGCGACCGCGTCCCCTTGACCGCTCCGGCAGGCTATTGCGCTCCCGGTACGCGGCGCAAACTATTTTTCACGCGAGTTCTTCGGCACGACACACGGCGGGGCGCGAAGCCCGCGAAAGCGGCCGCTCGACCGCGCCCGGCCCGGCTCACGCCGGATCGACCGGACCGCCGTCCTCGACGCCGTCCGGATCCTCCTCGGGCTCCTCCCCCGCACACAACGAGAGCACGGCCGCCCCGTACTTGTCCAGCTTCATGGCCCCGACCCCGGAGATCGCGGCCAGTTCGCCGCGCCCGGAGGGCACGTCCTCGGCGATCGCCATCAGCGTGGCGTCGGTGAACACCACGTAGGCCGGCGCGCCCTGCTTCTTGGCCTGCCGGGCCCGCCACTCGCGCAGCCGCTCGTACAGCCCCTCGTCCATCGTGGACGGGCAGCTCTCGCAGCGGCGCAGCTTGCGCTCGACGGCCTCGGTGAGCACCTTGTCGCAGACCCGGCACTTGACCGGTCCGCGGACCCGCCGCGCGGCGGAGCGCTCGCCGGGCTCGACGCCCCCTCGCCCGCCGCGCGCGCCGGTGCGCGCGCCCGGGGCGGCGGAGCCGGGGCGCAGCCCGTCCAGGAAGCGGCTGGGCTTGCGGCTGGCCCGGCCGCCCGGGGAGCGGGAGAGCGCCCAGGAGAGCGTGAGGTGCTTGCGGGCCCGGGTGACGCCGACGTAGAGGAGGCGGCGTTCCTCCTCGACCTGCTCGTCGGTCTTGGCGTAGATGATCGGCAGGGTGCCCTCGGTGAGGCCGACCAGGAAGACGGCGTCCCATTCGAGGCCCTTGGCGGCGTGCAGGGAGGCGAGTGTGACGCCCTCGACGGCCGGGGCGTGCTGGGCGGCGGCGCGGGCGTCCAGTTCGGCGACGTAGGCGGCGAGGTCGGTGCCCTGGCCGGCGGCGGTGCGGGTGCGCTCGAACTCCTCGGCGAGGCGGACGAGGGCGGCGAGCGACTCCCAGCGGTCCCGGACGGCGCCGGAGCCGGCCGGCGGCTCGGCGGTGAAGCCACGGGTGGCCAGCACCGCGCGGACCTGGCCGGCCAGGTCGGGGGCGCCGTCGGTGAGCGGGTCGGAGGCGGCCCGGGCGGCGCCGCGCAGCAGCACGCCGGCGTCCCGGACCTCGGGGCGTTCGAAGAACCGTTCCGCGCCCTTGAGCTGGTAGGGGACGCCGAGGTCGGCGAGGGCCTGTTCGTAGACCTCGGACTGGCCGTTGGTGCGGAAGAGCACCGCGATCTCGCTGGCGCGCACCCCGGCGGCGAGCAGGTCCTTGATCCGGCGGGCGGTGGTCTCGGCCTCGGTGGGCTCGTCCTCGTACTCGGTGTAGACGGGTTCGGGGCCGGCCTCGCGCTGGGAGACGAGTTCCAGGCGGTGCCGGGCGGCCTCGCCGCGGGCCTGGGCGAGCAGTCCGTTGGCGAGGTGGACGACCTGGGGGGTGGAGCGGTAGTCGCGGACCAGCTTGACCACCGTCGCCCCCGGGTGCCGGTTGCGGAAGTTGAGCAGGTAGTCGGGGGTGGCGCCGGTGAAGGAGTAGATGGTCTGGCTGGCGTCGCCGACGACGCAGAGGCTGGCGCCGCCGTCGGGGCCGGTCCACTGGTCGAGCAGGCGCTGCTGGAGCGGGGAGACGTCCTGGTACTCGTCGACGGTGAAGTGCCGGTACTGGGAGCGGACCTGGTCGGCGATGTCCGGGCGGTCCTCCAGGATGGCGGCGGTGAGCAGCAGGACGTCCTCGAAGTCGATGGTGCCGCGGCGGCTCTTGGTCTCCTCGTAGACGCGGTAGACCTGGGCGGTCTCGGCCGGGTCGCGGGGGGCTTCGCGGCCGGACTTGGCGACGGCCACCGGGTAGTCCTCGGGGGCGATCTGGGTGACCTTGGCCCATTCGATCTCGGCGGTGAGGTCGCGCAGTTCGGTGCGCTGGACGCGCAGGCCGCAGCGGCCGGCGGCCTCGGCGACGAGCTGGACCTTGCGTTCGAGGAGCTGGGGGACGGGGCCGCCGACGGCGCGCGGCCAGAAGTACTGGAGCTGGCGCAGGGCGGCGGCGTGGAAGGTGCGGGCCTGGACGCCGTCGGCGCCGAGCTGGCGCAGCCGGCCGCGCATCTCGCCGGCGGCGCGGGCGGTGAAGGTGACGGCGAGGACCTGCTGGGGGTGGTAGACGCCGCTGCGCACGCCGTAGGCGATCCGGTGGGTGATGGCGCGGGTCTTGCCGGTGCCGGCGCCGGCCAGGACGCAGACGGGGCCCTGCAGGGCGGTGGCGACGGCGCGCTGCTCGGGGTCGAGCCCGGCGAGCACGGCGTCCGGGCCCGTGGCGGCGCCGGGGTCGGCCCAGGGGGAGCCGTGGGGGCCGTCGTAGGGGCTGCCGCTCAAGAGGTCTTCCTGCATGCGTTCCATCCTCTCAGCCCGGTGGGACAACGTGGGCGGAGTTGTCCACAGGGCCGGTGGGATCGCAGGATGATCGCTCCGCGCGGCGGTCGACGGGGCGCCGGAATGCCCGCCGTCCGGTGGACGTTCCTCCCGGAGACCGTACGCCCCCCTCTTCCGAAGGAGCCCCCTCGATGTCCGGCACCGTGACGATGTACAGCACGACCTGGTGTGGGTACTGCAACCGACTCAAGAGCCAGCTGGACCGTGAAGGCATCGGTTACACCGAGATCAACATCGAGGAGGACCCGGCGTCGGCGTCCTTCGTCGAGTCGGTGAACAACGGCAACCAGACCGTTCCGACGGTGCTGGTGACGCCGGCCGGCGGCGGCGAGCAGGTCGTGATGACGAACCCGAGCCTGCTGCAGGTCAAGAAGGCCCTGGCGGCCTGAGCCCCCGGGCCCGAGCGCGGCACGCCCGGGCGCACCCGGCCCGGGTCCGACCGGCCCGAGCACAGTGAGCCCGGGCACACC
>NZ_JBEXJK010000468.1:0-6255 GCF_040609095.1 Kitasatospora sp. NPDC004799 | reverse complement strand
GGCGCAGCCGCGGTAGCGGACGGGCACCTGCTGGTCGAGCAGCACGGCGGCGATCGGCACGCGCCGCCGGGCCGGGCCCTCCAGCAGGGCGCGCACCGGGTCCCGGGCCGGGACGGTGCCCAGCGCCGTCGGCACCAGGCACACCAGGATCGCGTCGACGGCCTCCTCACGCTCCAACGCCCGCAGGAAGAGTGCGAGTTCGGTCGGACCCACCGCCGCCGTGGTGTCCACCGGGTTGCGCACGCAGGCTCCGGACGGCAGCAGCTTCCCCAACTCCGCGGGGAGTTCCGGCAGTTCCAGGCCGGCCTCGGCGCAGGCGTCCGCGGCGAGGATGCCGATGCCCCCGGCGTTGGAGACCACGGCGACCGCGCCGCGCGGGTCGGGCAGCGGCTGGGCGTGCAGCAGGGCGGCGGCCTCGACCAGCTCCTCGACGCTGCGGGTGGCCGTGATGCCGGCCTGCCGGAACAGCGCCTCCCTGGTGACGGTGGGCGTGGCGGCGGCCGCGGTGTGCGACGCGGCGCCGCGGCGGCCGGCCGGCGAACGGCCGGCGTCGACGGTCAGGACCGGGATCGTCCTGGTCACCCTGCGGGCGGTACGGCCGAAGGCCCGCGGGCTGCCGAACGACTCCAGGTGGAGCAGGGCGAGGTCGGTGCGGCCGTCCGCCTCCCACCACTGGAGCAGGTCATTGCCGCTGACGTCGTACTTGTCGCCCAGCGAAACGAAGCTCGACACCCCGATGCCCAACCAGGTCAGCCGGGACAGCAGCGCGATCCCCACCCCGCCGCTCTGCACGGCCACCCCGGCACTCCCGGGCCTCGGGAAGGCGCCGCCGAACTCGGCGTCCAGCCGGACGGCGGGATCGGTCTGGGCCATGCCCAGGCTGTTCGGCCCGACCAGCCGCATGCTGTGCCGGCGGCAGGCGCGCATCAACCCCCGGGCCTCCTGGGCGCCGAGCCCGGAGGTGAGCACCACCAGCGCCCGGACCCCGGCGGCACCGCACTCCTCGGCCACCCCGGGCACGGCGCCGGCGGGCACGGCCAGCACGGCGAGGTCCGGTACGGCGGGCAGCGCGCGGACCGACCGGTACGCGGGCTCGCCGTCGATCTCCTCGGCGTGCGGGTTGACCGCCCACACCGGGCCGGTGAAACCACCGCGCCGGATCCTTCCGAGGACCGTCCGACCGACCGAGCCGGACCGCCGGGACGCGCCGACCACCACGACCGAGGCCGGGCGCAGCAGCGCGGCGAGGCTGGCCAGGTCAGCGCGCCGCCCGCGTTCGTCCACCGCCGAGCGGTAGCGCTCGTCGCCCTCCTCCAGCGACACCCGGACCCTGACCTCGCCCCGCTCGTAGCGGCGCTCGACGGGCAGGCCGAGATCGGCGAACACCTGGTGGACGGCATGGTTGCCGGACAGGGTGTCGGCTTCGAAGAAGCGGATGCCGGCGGCCCGGGCGGCGTGCAGGAGGTGCTCCAGCAGCAGGGTGGCGACGCCCCGGTGGTGCCAGCGGTCGGCCACCGCGAGGGCCAGTTCGGCGGTCTCCGGCGGGTCGTCCAGCGGTTCGCAGTCCGCCTCGCCGACCAGTTCCCCCGCCGCCCAGGCGCCGAGCGCCCGCAGGCCGGTGCGCGGCCGCCCGCACAGCCGGTCGGCGGCCTGCCCGGGCGCGTCGCGGCTGACGCCGAAGAACCGCAGTCGGCGGCTCTCCTCGGACATCCCGGCGGCGTACAGGCCGAGCACCGCCGCGTGGTCCTCCGGCCCGAGCGGCCTGATCTCCACGGTGGTGCCGTCGGCCAGCAGGGCCTCGGCGGTGGCGAGCGGCTGGCGGACGGTCGACATGGCGTACCTCCTGTCCCCGTCTCCCAGCCTCCGGTCCCGGCCCCGGCCCGGACAAGGGCCGACCGGCCCCGCCCCGGCCGTCGAGCGGTACCGGCGGCGCAGAACATCGGGCGGTACCGGCGGCGCAGAACGTCGGGCGGTACCGGGCGCCCGGGCACCGTCGTGCGCAGACTGGAGGCGGACCCGTCGGCACGGAGGTCACGTCGTGGCAGCAGACCCACCCACCGGGTATCCCGACATGCCGGACCCGTGGACCCTCCGGTACCGGGGCTTCGAACCGGCCGAGGAGGGCCTGCGGGAGGCGCTGTGCGCGGTCGGCAACGGCTACCTGGTCAGCCGGGGCGCCGCGCCGGAGTCGGCCGCCGACGGGGTGCACTACCCGGGGACGTACCTGGCCGGCTGCTACGACCGCGCGGAGTCGACGGTCGCGGGGCGCGTGGTGGCCAACGAGGACCTGGTCAACTGCCCGAACTGGCTGCCGCTGACCTTCCGCCCGGACGGCGGGGCGTGGTTCACCGGCCCGCCCGTCGGGCAGACCCTGGAGCTGGACCTGCGCCGGGGGCTGCTCACCCGCACCGCCCTGGTGGTCGACGCGCGGGGGCGGCGGACCCGGCTGGTGCAGCGCCGCCTGGCCAGCCAGGCGCAGCCGCACCTGCTGGCCCTGGAGAGCACCTTCACCCCGGAGAACTGGTCCGGTCCGCTGGAGGTCCGCTCCGGCCTGGACGGCCGCGTCGCCAACACCGGGGTCGCCCGCTACCGGGGCCTGGCCGAGCGCCACCTCGTCCCGGTCGGCCAGGGGGTGGACGGGGATGGCCTGCTCCGGCTGGAAGCCGATCTGGTCAACTCCCCCCTGCGGATCGCGCTCTGCGCCCGCACCACCGCCGACCGGGAGCACACGGCGAGGAGCGAGAGCCGCCCGGGCTGGGCCGCCCACCTGCTCGCCCTGGAGGCCGCGCCCGACCGCCCCGTCACCGTCACGAAGACCGTCGCCGTGCACACCTCCCGCGACCGGGCCGTCGAGACCCCGCTGCTCGCCTCCCGGCTGCTCGCCGCCGAGGCCGGTCCCTTCGACCGGTTGCTCGCCGAACACGCCCTGCGCTGGGACGAGTTGTGGCGTCGCTGCCGGATCGACGCCGAGTTCGACGGGGCCGGTCCGTTGCATCTGAACCTGTTCCACCTGCTCCAGAGCTGCTCGGAGCACTCCGTCGACCTGGACGTCGGCGTCCCGGCCCGCGGGCTGCACGGCGAGGCCTACCGGGGCCACGTCTTCTGGGACGAACTGTTCGTGCTGCGGCTGCTCAACCTCCGTTTCCCGGAGCTGGCCCGGGCCGTGCTCCGCTACCGCCACCGCCGCCTCGACGCCGCCCGCCGCCAGGCCCGGGCACTCGGGCTGCGCGGCGCCGCCTACCCCTGGCAGAGCGCCCGCGACGGCCGCGAGGAGTCCCAGCAGCTGCACCTCAACCCGCTGTCCGGCCGCTGGCTGCCCGACCACAGCCACCTCCAGCGGCACGTCGGCTCCGCCGTCGCCTACAACGTCTGGCAGTACTACCAGGCCACCGGGGACCGGGACTTCCTCGCCACCGCCGGCGCCGAGACGCTGCTGGAGATCGCCCGGTTCTGGTCCTCCGCCGCCGTCCACGACCCGGCCCGCGGCCACTGGTCCGTCCGCGGGGTGCTCGGGCCCGACGAGTACCACGACGGCTACCCCTGGCGGTCCCGGCCCGGCCTGGACGACAACGCGTACACCAACGTCCTGGCCTCCTGGGTGCTGGCCCGCGCCCAGGACGCCCTGGACGTCCTGCCCGGCTACCGCCGCGACGAGCTGCGCGAGCGGCTGGGGCTCGACGCCGCCGAGCTGGACCGCTGGCAGGAGGTCGGGCGGCACCTGCACGTGCCGTTCCACGACGGCGTCCTGAGCCAGTTCGACGGCTACGAGCGCCTCGACGAACTCGACTGGCCCACCTACCGGGCCCGCTACCCGGACCTGCGCCGGCTCGACCGGATCCTGGAGGCCGAGGGCGACAGCGTCAAACGCTACAAGGCCTCCAAGCAGGCCGACGCGCTGATGCTCTGGTACCTCTTCTCCGCCCGCGAGGTCCGCGACCTGCTGCGCCGCCTCGGCCACCCGGCGGGCCACGAGCTGCTGCGCCGCACCACCGACTACTACCTGCGGCGCACCGTCCACGGCTCGACGCTCAGCTCGGTGGTGCACGCCTGGGTGCTCACCCGCTGCGACCGCCGCGCCGCCTGGCGCCACTTCCGCGACGCGCTGGTCGCCGACCTCACGGACAGTCAGCACGGCACCACGGCGGAGGGCGTCCACCTGGGCGCGATGGCGGGGGCGGTGGACCTGCTGCAGCGGTGCTACACCGGACTGGAGGTGCGCGAGGACACGCTCTGGCTGGACCCGCGCCTGCCGTCCGCCCTCAACGGGCTGGAGCTGGACCTGCGCTACCGGGGCCACTGGGGCCTCACCCTCGCGGTCGACCGCCGCACCGTCACGGTGAGCCTGCGGCAGGACCGCCAGGAGCCGGTCCGCATCCGCCTGCGCGGCACCGAGGCGACCGTCCAGCCCGGCGAGACGCGGGTGTTCCACCTGTGAACGCCGGTGCCCTCACCCGAGCGCCGGCGCCCTCACCGCCGCCCGGACCAGCGCGGCTCGACCCGCTCCCAGGCGTCCTCCCAACTCCGCTCGGCCCGGCGGTCCAGCCGGTGGCGGCAGAGCGCGAACCAGCCCGCCGACGCGGACCCGAGCACGGAGACCGTCCCGAGGCCGACCAGCACCGCGTCCGTGACGATCAGTTCGCCCGACCTGGGCGCGCCGACCGGCCGTCCGTCGTCGTCCAGGCCGACCTGGACGGCCGTCCCGGTGACCGTGCCCTCCGGCACGGTCACGTCACCGGCCCCGGGGCCCACCGGGTACGTCCACCGGGCCGGGGCGTGCTCCCGCGCACTGCCCGCCCGGGAGTCGTCCGACTGCGCCGGTCCCGTGGTGACGGCGGCGACGACGTGCCGGTGGCGGGCGACGTTCCGCGCGTCGTCCGTCTCCGCGCCGTGCACGAGCAGGGCCGCCAGCACCGCCAGCACGACGGCGGCGAGCGCCGTCAGTGCCGCCCCGGCCACCAGACGGCTGTACGCCCGGTCGACCGGGCGGCAGAGCGGGTTGTGGTCCCGGCCGACGGCCCGGCGGACGTGCCCGCGCAGGGGCGTGTGCGGGGGGCGGCGCCCGGGTGTGGCGGCTGTCGCGGACATCACGCGCCTCCTGGGTGGCGGGGTGGCTCCTGCTCTCACGGGACCAGTCTTCCGAGCCGTCCGCCGTCCGCGGAGGGCCTGACGGCCCCGATCGCGGGCCCGAGGACCCACCCGCGCCGTGCCACCCGATCCACCGGGCCCCGGATCCGGGGTCGTCCGGCCCCTGCCGAAGTCCGCGTGCGGTGGTGCCATGGAGGTACGGACGGCCGTGCCCGGGCCCGGGCTCGGACCGGACCCGCACCGCACCGCACCGCACCGAGCCAGGGAGAGCGCCATGAAGGCCGCCGTGGGAGACCGCATCATCGTCCAGGGCACCAGGCCGGGAGCGGCCCGCCGGGACGGCGAGGTCGTCGGCCTGCACCACCCGGACGGAAGTCCGCCGTACGACGTCCGCTGGTCCGACGACGACCGGGTGACCGAGTACTTCCCGGGCCCGGACGCCCGGATCCACCACTTCGACCACGATCCCGCCGCCCCCGGAGCCACCCGGACCGAGCCCCACCTCTTCGCCGACTGACGGACCGCCGCCGTGACCGTCACCGCCGGTCCCCGCCCCCGTGGGCTGACCGGAGCCGAGGCCGCCCGGCTGCTCGCCGGGCACGGGCGCAACGAGGTCGCCGCCGAGCGCCGGGTGCCGGTCCGGGCCCGGGTGGCCGCCCAGGTGCGCGACCCGCTGATCACGGTGCTGCTCACGGCCGTCGTGCTGACGCTGGCCATCGGCGACCACCCGGACGCGGTCGTGATCGCCCTGGTCGTCGTGGTCAACACGACCGTGGGAGTGGTCCAGGAGATCCGGGCGGAGAGCGCCGTCGCGGCCCTGTCCCGGCTCGCCGCGCCCACGGCCCGGGTGGTGCGCGACGGGGAGCCGCTCACGGTGCCCTCGGCCGAGATCGTCCCGGGCGACGTGGTCGTGCTCGCCGAGGGTGACATCGTCCCGGCCGACGCCCGGCTCCTGGAGGCCGCCGCCCTGCTGCTCGACGAGTCGATGCTGACCGGGGAGTCCCTGCCGGTGGCCAAGGCGGCCGACGGCGGCGCGATCGGCGAGGCAACGCTGCGGGCGGGCACCGTCGTCCTGCGCGGCCGGGCCCTGGCCCTGGTCACCGCGACCGGCGCGGACAGCGCGCTCGGCCGGATCGCCGCGCTGCTGCGGCCCCGGCCCGAGCCGACCCC
>NZ_JBEXJK010000467.1:0-6256 GCF_040609095.1 Kitasatospora sp. NPDC004799 | reverse complement strand
CGGTCCACGTCGGCGGCCATCTCGGCGACGGCGGGGCAGCCCGAGTAGGTCGGGGTCAGCCAGGCGGTCACCGCGCCGCTGTCGCCGTCCACCTCAACCTGCGCACCGTCGCCCGCTTCCCCCGGGCCGTGGACGCCACCCGCGGCACCATGTTCACCGCCCAGGTGCAGGAGCACTCCGGGCTGGGCGTGCTCGTCATGCCGTCCAACCTCACCCTCGGCGGACTGGGCGCGGCGCTCGCCGGACGCGACCCGGGCCAGGTCGCCGAGCTGCTCGCCGCCCGGGCGCACCTGGGCATGTTCACCACGCAGGTGCGGGTGCAGGGCACCGCGCGGATCAGCGCGGTGCTCGGCGGCTCGCCCCTGCTGCGGCACGGGCTGACCGGTGCCGACCACGACCTGATGCGCCTGGCGTTCCGCCGCACCGCCCGACTGCTGTTCGCGGCGGGCGCGGTGGAGCTGCTGCCGCCCACCAGCTCGGCCCCGCCGCTGCGTTCGGAGACCGACGTGGCGGAGTACTGCGCGCGGCTCCGGCCGGGCGACTGGGAGCTGGTCTCCGTGCACGGCATGGCGAGCTGCCCGATGGCCCTGCCGGAGCGCGGCGGGGTCTGCGACGACCGCGGCCGCCCCCACGGCTTCACCAACCTGCACCTGTGCGACGCGAGCGTCCTGCCGGGCGCTCCCGGGATCAGTCCGCAGGGAACGATCATGTCCTACGCCCACGAGATCGTGGGCCGTCATCTGGAGAGCACGTGACCGACCGACCGACTGCTGAGTACCTCACAGCAGCCCAGGAGGCCCCCGGGACAAGGATGTTCAGCCCGGCGGCGACGGTCGCCTCCTGCGCCGGATTCGTGCTGATCGGAGCGCTCCAGGCGCTGTACGGTCCGGCGATCCCCGCGTTCCGGGACGACTTCCACCTCACGCCCGCGGCCGCCGGGCTGGGCCTGAGCGCCCACTTCGTCGGAGGCGTCGCCGGCGTCCTGCTCTTCGACCGGCTCTTCGGGAGAGTCGGCAACCGCCGGATCCTCGGCGTCTCCTACCTGCTGATGGCGGTCGGCGCGGCGGGCTTCGCCCTGGCCCCCGGCTGGCCGTTCGCCCTGGCGATGGCGCTGCTCGCCGGGCTCGGCTTCGGCGGCATCGACTACGGCCTCAACCAGCTCTTCGCCGTCGGCTTCGGCCGCCGCTCGACGGCCATGCTGAACGTCCTCAACGCCCACTTCGGCATCGGCGCGATCCTCGGCCCGGCGCTCGTCGGCGCGGTCGGCGCCGATCACTACGCCGCGGTCTTCCTCGTCTTCGCCGTGGCCAACCTGCCGCTGCTGCTGTGCCTGCGCGGCGTGCACGACCGGGCCCCGCGGCAGGCCGGCGGCGGCGCGGACGAGGCCTCCGGGAGCGCGCTCGGGCGCAGCCTGGCCTCGGTGCTGGCCGTCTTCGTCACCCTGTACGTCCTGCACGTCGGCATCGAGGCGGGCGTCGGCGGCTGGGAGCCCACGCACCTGGAGACGGTCGGCTACGGTGCGGGGATCGCCGCCACCGCCACCTCCGTGTACTGGCTGATGATGACCGTCGGGCGCTTCCTGGTCGCCCCGATCACGCTGCGCTTCTCGGCCGAGTCGATCATCGTGGTGTCCTGCGCGGGGATGACGGCCTGCCTCGTGCTGGCGTCCGTGCCGGGCGTCGCCCCGTACGCCTACGCGGGGGTCGGGCTGTTCATCGCGCCGATCTTCCCCACCGGGCTGCCCTGGCTCAACCGGGCTGCGCCGCGGGCCCGCCGGGCCGGGGCGCTGGTGATCGCGGCCTCCATGGTGGGCGGTGTCGTCGCGGGGCCGGCGCTCGGCAAGGCCATCGAGTCGCTGGGCGTCCGCTCGGTACCCCTGGTGCTCGGGGTGGTCTCCGCGCTGTGCCTGGCGGCGACGCTCTGGCTCATCCGCGCCACCCGCCCGCAGCGCCCGTGAGCGTCCTCGCCGCGGGTTGCCCCGCCTCCCCTCTGCCAGGGGGGAGGCGGGGCGTACGTCCCGGTGTCACAGATCCGCGGGGTAGCCGGTCAACACTGCGGACGGGCCGGGCGACGGGCTTCGTCCGACCACCCGGACCCGGACGGAAGGACCCCGCCGCATGCCCGCCATCCTCGTTCACGGCGTCCCCGACACCCACCGGGTGTGGGACGGCGTGCGCCGCCGGCTGACCCGCACCGACGTGGAGGCCTGGGACCTGCCCGGGTTCGGGGCCCCGCGTCCGGAGGGCTTCCGCTCCACCAAGGAGGAGTACGTCGACTGGCTGATCGCCCGGCTGGAGCGCGTCGGCGAACCGGTCGACCTGGTCGGCCACGACTGGGGCTGCATCCTCACCGCGCGCGTCGCCTCCCTGCGGCCCGACCTCGTCCGCACCTGGGCCGGCGGCAACGGCCCGGTCGACGCGGCGTACACCTGGCATCCGCTCGCCAGGGTCTGGCAGCATCCCGCCGACGGCGACCGCTTCATGCGCGAGCTGCGGCCGGACGCCTTCGCCGCCGACCTCGCGGCCGGCTTCGACCTGCCGGCCGACCTGGCGGAGGAGACGGTCGGCCGGGTGGACGAGCCCATGAAGGACAGCATCCTGAGGCTCTACCGCTCCGCCGTGACCGTGGGAGCCGAATGGGAGCCGGGCCTCGCCCGGGTGACCGCGCCCTGTCTGGTGTTCTGGGGCGCGCGCGATCCCGCCTGCCCGATCGCGTCCGGCGAGCGGCTCGCCGCCGCCCTGCGCGCCCCCGGCGTCCTGGCACTCGACTGCAACCACTGGCCGCTGCTCCAGCGGCCGGCCGAGGTCGCCGAAGCCGTCGAGGCGCACTGGGCGGCGCACCCGGATCCGGGCGGGACCCGTACGTGACGGACCGCCCGCGTCCTGGTGACGGACCGCCCGCGCGTCCTGGTGACGTTCCGTCAGGACGCCTGTGGCCGGGCCCGGCAGGGGTTTGTCCGCTCCGTGCGGGCTGATGCATGATGGGTTCGGCCTGGAACGATCAGGGGTCAGGTCCGGACCTTGAACGGCATGGTGGTGGCGGATGGCGGGCAGCGCCCCGGGGCGCGGGCTGCGTGGCCGGCGCAGTGAGTGCGGAGCGCTGGACCAGGTGGTCGCCGGGGCCCGGGAGGGCCGGGGCCAGGTCCTCGTGCTGCGCGGCGAACCGGGGGTCGGCAAGTCCGCCCTCGCGGAGTACCTGGTGGAGCGGGCGGACGGGTGCCGGGTCCTGCGGGCGGTCGGCGCCGAGGCCGAGATGGAACTGCCGTTCGCCGGACTGCACCAGCTCTGCGTACCGCTGCTGGGACGGCTCGACCGCATCCCCGGCCCCCAGCGCGACGCCCTGTCGGTCGCGTTCGGCCTGAGCGCGGGTAGTGCGGGCAGTGCGGGCCATGCGGGCAGCGCGGGGAGCGCGGGGAGCGGGTCGAGCGCGGGCGGTGCGCCGGACCGGTTCCTGGTCGGCCTGGCGGTGCTCAGCCTGCTGGCCGAGGCCGCGGAGGAGCGGCCGCTGGTCTGCGTCGTGGACGACGCCCACTGGCTCGACCGGGTCTCCGCCCAGACGCTGGCCTTCGTCGCCCGGCGGCTGCTGGCGGAGCGGGTGGCGCTGGTGTTCGCGGCGCGCACCACGGCGCCCGACGCGGGCGGCGACCCCTTCGGGGGGCTGCCCGGGATCGCGGTCCGGGGCCTGCGCGACGACGACGCGCGGGCGCTGCTGGAATCGGTGGTCCCCGGGCGGCTGGACGAGCGGGTCCGGGACCGCATCGTCACCGAGACCCGCGGCAACCCGCTGGCCCTGCTGGAACTGACCCGGGGGCTGTCGGCGGCGGAGCTGGCCGGCGGGTTCGGCTGCCCGGACGTCCGCCCGCTGGCCGGCCGGATCGAACAGGCCTACCTGCGGCGCATCGGCGCGCTTCCCGCCGGCGCCCAGCGGCTGCTGCTGGCGGCGGCCGCCGAGCCGGTGGGGGACGTGCCGCTGCTGCGGCGGGCCGCCGAGCGGCTCGGCCTCGGCGCGGACGCCGCGCGGTCCAGGGTGACCGTCCTGGCGGTGGCGTCGACGCGGACGACCTTGAACATCTGCTGGCGCATGTGGAGCGCCTCGATCATGCTCGGATCGGTGATGCCCTGCTGCGCGTAGAAGTTCCTGCTGTTGGCCGCGCCGACCCAGACGTAGCCGCCGGTGCGGAACTTCTTCATGTCGACCTTGGCGTCCAGCCGGACGACGGAGGACCCCCGCCGGGCGGAGTAGCCCGGGTCGCCGTCCTGGGCGGCCAGCTTCAGGCCCGAGACCCAGTGCTGGTTGACGCTGCCCTCGAAGATGTCCTTGCGCATGGGGACGGTCGTGGCCACCTCCCAGTCGTCCTGGTAGCGGGCGGCGACCTCCCGGGTCTGGACTCGGAACATGCCGCGCCCCGGCCACAGCCAGCCGCCCGTGCCGACGTCGCTGCCGGTCCCGGCCACCATGGAGTCCTGGTCCCAGCGGCCGTTGATCACCGTGTCGTACCGGGTGCTGAGGTCGGGACGGAAGACCAGCCGGGTGCCGCCCTCTCCCGAGCCCTGCCCCCGCAGGGTCAGGAAGGAGGCGTCGACGTAGACCTGCCGGGACAGGTCGATCCGGCCGGCGGGCAGTTCGATCAGGGAGAGGCGGTTGAAGTCGGCCTTGGGCGAGCACTGGGCCTTGACGTCGTCGATCGCCCGCTGCAGGCCGGCGGTGTCGTCGGCCCCGTCGTCCGGGCGCACCCCGTAGGTGTCGGCGAGCTCCTGCGGGGAGACGCGGCAGGCGGCCTCCTCGGTGAGGGCCGACCCACCGCGCGGCAGGTCCTGCCCGCCCCGGTAGCCGACGCGTGACCAGTCCGGCATGCCGATCGGCGGCGAGACGCGGTTGGCGTAGCCGAGGTCCGGCTCCTCCTCGGCCGCGGAGGCGGCCCCGGACGCCGCCGGCGCGGCGGAGACCGCCGGTGGGAGGGGCGCCGGGGCCGCGGTGGCCGCTTCGGGTGCTGCGAGCGGGATCAGCAGGGCGGCCAGGAGGGCCGCTGCTGGTCGGCGGAGTTTCACGTGGCCTCGTTTCCGATGTCGTCGTGCCGGGCGCCAGGGCGCCGCTTCTCCTGGTAAGACCGCTCTCGCACCGCCTTTGTGACGTCACGTCACGGTCCGTCGCGAGGCTCCGGGCGGACGTGAGGAGCCCGCGCGCCCCCGGACCGGGGCGGCTGTCACAGAACGGGCCACTGACCGGTCTGTACGGATGACCGGACGGCGCGGCCCACGGTGGCGTCGTCGAGGCCCCGGCCGACACCCCTCACGAGGAGAACACCCATGACCCAGGTCAACCCCGCCCGTCCCGACGCGCCGGGACGCGACGAACTGGTCCCGTCGCGCTACGCGTTGAAGGTCGGCGACATCGACGTGCTGGTGATCAGCGACGGGGTGCTGCCGATCTCCCCGGTGACGCTGGCCACCAACGCCCCCGCGGCCGAGCTGAAGGCCTGGCTCGGCGACATGTACCTGCCGCTGGAGTCGATCGACTGGCCGCTGAACGTGGCCGTGGTGCGCAGCGGCGGCCGGACCGTGCTCGTCGACTCCGGCCTGGGGACGGAGTTCCCGGACTTCCCGCGGGCCGGGCAGCTGGCCACGCGGCTGGAGGCGGCCGGGGTCGACCCCGCGTCGGTGACCGACGTGGTGCTCACCCACCTGCACATGGACCACATCGGCGGGCTGCTCGTCGAGGGGCTGCGGGGCCGGCTGCGCACGGACCTGCGGGTCCACCTGGCCGCGGCCGAGGCCGAGTTCTGGGCGGCGCCCGACTTCTCCCGCACCGACATGCCGGCACCGGTGCCGGACGTGCTCCGCACGACCGCCGCGCGGTTCCTGGAGGTGTACCGGGGCCAGTTGCGGCCGTTCGAGCAGGAGTACGAGGTGGCGCCGGGCGTCCTGGTGCGCCGCATCGGCGGTCACACCCCCGGCCACAGCGTCGTGCGGCTGGAGTCCGGCGGTGAGCGGCTGACCTTCGCGGGCGACGCCGTGTTCCAGTGCGGGTTCGACAAGCCCGAGTGGCACAACGGCTTCGACCACGACCCGGAGGAGTCGGCCCGGGTCCGGATCAGCCTCCTGCGGGAGCTGGCGGCGACCGGCGAGCAGCTGGTGGCCACCCACCTGTCCTTCCCGTCCGTCTGCCACGTGGCGGACGCCGGCGGCGGCACCTTCCGCTTCGTACCGGTGGTCTGGGACTCCGCGTACCAGTGGAAGGCGGACCCGGTCCCCTTCAC
>NZ_JBEXJK010000466.1:0-6256 GCF_040609095.1 Kitasatospora sp. NPDC004799 | reverse complement strand
GTGGTGGGTGGAGAGGGTGGGTGGGGGGAGGGGGGGAGGGGGCCCCGGGGAAGCGAGCGGCATCACAACTCCGCGCAGGAAGATGGCCGAGCCGACTACCTCCGCAGAACCGCCCCCCCCCCCCCGCCCCCGGGGGCGTGCGGCCACCGGCCGTGCGCCCTCCCCGCCTTCCCGGCTTCCTCGCCTTCCCCGCCCTCCCCGCCCGCCGTGGCGCCTGGTACCGCGGGGTGTGGTGTCGTGGGCGGCCGTGGTGGGGAGGCTGGTTGCTTGTGGATGAGGTCGAGGTCGTCGTCGCGCACGGCGAGCGGGTGACGCTGCGGGTCGGGGACGTGTTCCTGAAGGTGGACGGGGACCAGGCGCGTATCGATGTCGAGGTCGAGGCGATGTCCCTGGCGCCGGTTCCGACCCCCGAGATCCTGTGGCGCAGACCGCCGGTGCTGGCGCTCGCGGCGGTGCGGGGGGCGACGCTGGGGCGTCTGGGTGGTCCGTCGGTGGGGTCGCCGGCGGCGTGGGCGGCGGCGGGCGCGGCGATCCGCCGGCTGCACGAGGCGCCGGTGCCGCCGTGGACCGGCCGGGCGGGGCGCGGCGCCGACGTGTTGGTGGCGGAGTTGGAGGAGGAGTGTGCCCTGCTGGTGGCGGAGGGTGTGCTGCCGGCGGCTCTGGTCGCGCGCAACCGGCGGGTCGCCGAGGCGGTGTTGAGGCCGTGGACGGGGGCGTTCACACACGGTGACCTGCAGATCGCGCACGTCTTCGTCGAGGGCGGGGAGGTCAGCGGCATCATCGACTGGTCGGAGGCGGGGCGGGGTGATCCGCTGTACGACCTGGCGACGTTCACGCTCGGGCACGAGGAGCGTCTCGGGGACGTGGCCGCCGGTTACGGCACCGACGTCGATGTCGACCTCGAGGTGATCCGGGGGTGGTGGTCGCTGCGGAGTCTGCTGGCGGTCCGCTGGCTGATCGGGCACGGTTTCGATCCGTTCGCGCCGGGCTGTGAGGTCGACGTGCTCAGGGCCCGGATGTGAGGCCGCGGGGGGACCGGTCGGGCCCGGGCCCTGTCCCGTGCTGGTCCGGGCCGCCGTGCGGGCCGCCGTTCGACGGCCCGGCCGGGGGCGGTCCGGTGCGGGGGAATGGGGTGTCGGGTTTGGTGGTTGGGGGTGTCGGCCCGTGTACGTACGGATGGCACGGGTGTGTGGGGTGTCCGGCTGTGGGAGAGGTGGGGTTTCGTGGAGATCGGCGACATCGAGGTTCTGGCGGTCGTGGACGGGGTGGGTGTGGAGGTGGCTGCGGAGATCCTGAGTCGTCCGGGGGTGGCGGATCCGTGGGCGTGTCACGGGCACCACCGGGAGGCGGACGGGAGTCTGCATCTGCCGTTGGGGGGCTTCCTGGTGCGTCGTGGGGAGCGGGTCGTGCTGGTGGATGCGGGGGTGGGGCCGTTCGACGACGGCCGCTACCGCGGGGGTGCGCTGCTGGACTCGCTGGCGGGGTTCGGTGTGGCGCCGGGGGATGTGACGGACGTGCTGTTCACGCATCTGCATTTCGACCATGTGGGGTGGGCGTCGGTGGAGGGGCGGGCGGTGTTCCCGCGGGCGACGTACCGTGCGCACCGGGCGGACTGGGAGCACTTCGTGACCGGGCCGGGGGCCACTCCGGAGGCGGTGGCGAAGCTGGCGCCGGTGGAGGGGCAGTTGGAGTTGTTCGACGGGGATTTCACGCCGGTGCCGGGTGTGGATGCGCTGCACCTGCCGGGGCACACGCCGGGGACGACGGTGTACGTGGTTTCCTCCGGTGGGCGGCGTGCGCTGCTGCTGGGGGACGTGGTGCACTCGGTGGTGCAGTTCTCGGAGCGGGACTGGCAGGTGGTGTGGGACGTGGATCCGGTGGCGGCTTCGGCGGTGCGCAACCGCATCGCGGACGAGGCCGCCGACACCGACGATCTGCTGGTGGCCGCGCACTTCCCGGGGATGCGGTTCGGCCGTGTGCTGGTCGGTGACGGGCCCCGGCGCTTCGTCGCGATCTGAGACCCCGCCCGGCCTCCGGCCCCGGCCCTGGCTCTGGCCCCGGACCTGGCGCCACGCCATGTCCCGCCCGGGGCCGGGCGGGTCAGGTGCGGGGGTGACCGAGGGCGGCCATCATCGCGGCGCGGGCAGCGGTGACGGCGGACTCGACTTCCTCGGGCGCGACTTCGCGGATGCCCGTCGCCATCCGGGCGAACTCCTCGACGTTGCCGTGGCTGATGCCGACGTTGTGGTGGGTCTGGTCCTGGTACACCTGCGCCACCTGGTCGGCGGTGCGGAAGTTCGCGCCCGTGCCGGCGCGCAGTCGTTCCTGGTTGACGACCGCGGTGTTGGGGGTGTCGAACGCGCCCGGTTGTTGGTTGGGCGTGCCGCGGCGCTCGAGGAACGCCCAGTAGTCGCGCTGGTTGAGGGTGAACTCCAGGACCCGTTCGTTCTCGGGGGCGGAGGAGTTGGCGTTGTTGAACACGCTGGTGTGCGAGAGCGAGGTGGTGAAGTACTTGCGGTACTGGTCGCTCTGGTTGTAGTTCATGGCGGTGGTGAGCCGGTTGCGGATCGTCCCGGCGCCGGTGAAGACGGCGGCTTCCTGGGCGGACATCTTGCGGTAGAGGCGGATCGGCTCGGTGGCGGCGACGTTCATGGGCTTGGCGGAGGCGTGGTAGGCGTTGACGGCCTCCGTGATCGTGGTCCAGACGCGGCCGAGGACGGCTCTCCGGAAGCGGTCGTCGCCGTACAGGCGGTCGGTGTAGATGTTCTGTCGCTCCTTGAACTCCCAGAAGGCCCCGTCGAAGTTGTCGTAGGTCCCCTGCTCGTGGACGAAGTTCGTGAACTGGCGGGTGAACTCGGCGAAGTTTTCCGCGGTTATCGTCCCGGCCGGGCCCGGGGCCGGAGCGTTCTGGGCGGGGGCGTCCTGGTCGGTGGTGCGCTGGACGGGGGCGGTGTGCCCGCAGCCGGCGTCGTGGGTGTGCTGCTCCCGGGCGAGGAGTTCACCGAGCGCGCGGTTGCCGACGGTGCGCTGCAGGGCGCGGGCCGTGGCGGGTGTGAGCGGGCCGGTGGCGGGGCGGGCGGCCGTGGAGGGCGCGGGGGAGGGGCGGCGGCCGGTGGGGGAGTCGGGCCGTGCTGTCCGGTGCTTGGCGTGGATGACTGCCTCCAGGTGACGGTTCCCGATCCTCGGGCGAGGGTGGCACGGGCGCGGTGGCGCGGGGAAGGTCCGAAAGGGCAGTGCGGGGGCAAGGCCCCGGGCCCGCCACGCCCTCGGAGGTGCGCGGCAGGCCCGGGGCCCGGCGGGGCGGGCCCGGGTGGCGGGTCAGGGAGTGTGGATGCCCTGGCCCGGGGTGAGGATGCCGGCGGGGTCGTAGCGGCGCTTGGCGCGTGAGGCCTGGTCCCACAGCGCGCCGTAGTGGCGTTGCCAGTCGGTGCGGGTCATGTCCGGGATCGCTCCGATGAGGTAGCGCTTGCCGCCGAGTTCGACGGCGAGGTCGTACAGCCGCCGGTTGCGTTCGAGCATGGCCGCGGTGTCGGAGCCGGCTGCGGGGAAGGCGAGCAGGTCGAAGTGCCAGCCGGTTTCCTGGTCGGGCAGGACGGCCAGCGGGGCGCGGACCTTGGAGCGCTGGTAGGGGTAGAAGAGCAGCAGTCCGGCGCCCAGGTCGGCGGCGGTGAGGACCTCGGCGGCGCGGGCCATGAACGTGCGGGCGGTGGAGGCGGGCAGGAAGACGCTCAGCCAGGGCTTGGGCAGGGCCCAGTACCCGGCGGCGCGCAGGTAGTCCGCGAAGCCGTCCACGCGGAACGCGTACTCGCGCCAGCTCTGCTCCACCACCTTTGTCTCGGCGGGGGTGAGGCCGGCGAGCAGCGCCGTGGTGTCCACGCTCTGTCCGGTGTCGGCGAAGGCGACCAGTTCGGCCTTGTAGCGCCAGTGCGTGCCGTCCGGGCTGCGGACGACGTCGCCGACCTGGAGGTCGAAGCGGCCTTCGGCCATGACCTTCTGCTGGTCGGCGAGGTAGGTGTCGAGGTCGTCGTAGTGGAGGGAGAAGACGTGGGCGCGTTCGGGGGCGGGGACCAGGGCGAGGGTGGCGCGCACGATGATGCCCGCCTGGCCGCCGCCGGCCAGGACGGCGTCGAACAGGTCGCGGTTGCGGGTGGGGGAGGCGGTGACCAGGTCGCCGGTGCCGGTGACGACGTCGAGTTCGAGGACGTTGTCGGCCTGCAGGCCGTGGCGCTGGACGGCGCCGCCGATGCCGCCGACGCTCAGGGTGCCGCCGACCGTCAGGTGGAGGTAGTCGGTGAGGACGGGGGGTACCCAGCCGGTGGCCAGGGCGGCTTCGGTGACCTGGGCCCAGGTCGCTCCGGCTTCGACGACGGCGCGTCCCGGGTGCAGGGACAGGATCTTGGACAGGCCGCGGGCGTCGACGGCGATGCCGCCGCGGGGGTTGGCCTGGCCGTAGCTGGAGTGGGACTCCAGGCTGGCTGCGCCCGTGCGGGCGAGGTCGCCGCTCTGTGCGTTGACGGCCACCGGGATGCGGTGGCGGCGGGCGAAGGCGAGGAGTTGCTGCACGTCGCGGACCGAGCCGGGGCGCAGGACGGCGCGGGGGGTGGCGGTGACGAGGTGTCCGAAGTCGCCGGCGAAGCGGTCCAGAGCCTCGCGCTGGAGGGTCACGGTGCCGTCCAGGGCGGGCAGTTCGGCGACGTCGGTGCCGGGTGCGGTGGCCCAGGCGGCGGTGGTGGTGTTCCAGCCGGTGACGGCGGTGGCGGCGCCGGCCGCGGCGGTGGTGAGGAGGGCGCGGCGCGACATTCCTGACCTGCTCATATCAGAATTTCTCCGATCAGTCGTCAAATAGGGATTGTTGTACCGCAACCATCGGGTGATCACCTACTGGCCCGCACCGGTGGCCCGGAGCCCGGAGCAGTTGTCGAGTTCCGCGGACGGGGCCAACCGGCCGGCGGTCGCCGGTATGGTGGGTTCGGGCCGTGACTGGCGCTGAGGTGGAGTACCACCGGGGAGCGGCCTGACGCCTCGTCGATGCCGTGCGCCTGGGCACCTCACTGTGGAGCTCGGGAGTGGTACGTGGTGGAGACGCAGCAGGCGCGGCTGATGGACGGTACGGATCTCGCCCGCCGAATCATCGGGACCAGTGCCGCGGCCGCCGAGGACGTTCGTCGGCGCGCGGGGGTGTCGCCCTGTTTGGCGACCGTGCTCGTGGGGGAGGATCCGGCCTCGGTCACGTATGTCCGGATGAAGCAGGCCCGTTGCGCGAAGGCCGGGATCCGCTCGCGACACGTGCCGCTGCCCGCCTCTGTGAGCACCAGCGGCCTGGTGGAGACCGTCACCGCGCTGTCCGAGGATCCGGACGTGCACGGCATCCTGCTCCAGCACCCGGTGGGGGCGCACATCGATGAGCGTGCCGCGTTCGAGGCGATCGCCCCGGAGAAGGACGTCGACGGGGTCACCATGCATTCCTTCGCGGCGATGGGGTTCGGCCTGCCGGGCTTCGTCTCCTGCACGCCCGGAGGGATTGTGCGCCTGCTGGACGAGTACGACGTCGACCTCACGGGCAAGCACGCCGTCGTGGTGGGGCGCAGCCCCATCCTCGGCAAGCCCGTCGGGATGCTCCTGCTCGGGCGGGACGCCACGGTGACCTACTGCCATTCCCGCACCGTCGGTCTGTCGTCGATCGTGCGCGAGGCCGACGTCCTGGTGGCCGCGGTCGGCCGGCCGCGCTTCATCGACGGGGCGGACGTCAAGCCCGGCGCGGTGGTGATCGACGCCGGTTACAACCCGGGCAACGTGGGAGATGTCGACTTCGAGACCGCCCGGCACAGGGCGGGCCTGATCACTCCTGTCCCCGGCGGTGTCGGTCCGATGACGATCGCCGTCCTCCTTGAGCAGACCGTCGACGCGGCCGCACGCCAGCTCATCCGGCCCTGACCCGGGAGCTGCCGGTCGGCGTTGGGCTGCTCGCGTTCGGCCGGTGGTGGGTTCGGGACGGTCCCGGGTCCCGGGTCTCGGCGGCAGCGTGTTCGGGCTCGTCATGGTGTCCCTGCTGCGCTCGGGGCCGGGTGGGC
This sequence comes from Kitasatospora sp. NPDC004799, assembly GCF_040609095.1. Lineage (NCBI taxonomy): Bacteria > Bacillati > Actinomycetota > Actinomycetes > Kitasatosporales > Streptomycetaceae > Kitasatospora > Kitasatospora sp. NPDC004799. The sequence continues at coordinate 185 of NZ_JBEXJK010000466.1, read as the reverse complement.
ACCGGTGGTCGCGCGCTGTCGGGCTTGGGCGGACTCGACGGGCTCGACCCCCGTGGCCGGGGCCTGCCCTGTCTCGTTCTGTGGTGTTCCTGGTTGGTGGGGTGGGGTGGTGTTGTGGTTACGATCGGTGGGTTGGGGTGTGGTGGTGTGGTGTGGGTGGGTTTGGTGGGAGTGGGTGGATGGTG
>NZ_JBEXJK010000465.1:0-6285 GCF_040609095.1 Kitasatospora sp. NPDC004799 | reverse complement strand
GGTCGCGCTGCGGCACGCGCTGCGCGGCCTCGCCGTCACCGGGGCCGGCCCTGGCCGGCTGCTGGCCTGGGCCAACACGGTCGCCCTGCGCGAACCGGGCCAGGTCACCGCGACGGCCGTCTGCGTGCTGCTGGACCCGGTCAGCGGCGAACTGCGCTGGGCCCGGGCCGGCCACCTGCCCCCGATCCGGCTCGGCCCGGACGGCGCCCAGGTGCTGCCGCTGCCGCACGGCGTGCTGCTCGGCGCGCTGGACGACGCCGAGTACGAGGAGCGCACCGCCCGGCTCGACCCGGGGGACGTCCTGCTGCTGTACACCGACGGGCTGGTCGAGCGCCGGGACCGCCCGGTGGAGGAGTCGGTGGAGCAGCTGCTCCGGGCGGCCGGCGACCCGGGCCCGGACCTGGAGCAGTACCTGGACCGGCTGCTCGAGCTCAGCCCCGCCGACACCGACGACGACACCTGCCTGATCGCCGTCCAGACCGAGTAGGCCGTCGTCCGCGGTGGCGCGCGTTTCCACGGCGCCGCGCGGCTAGGGTTTCCGGGCATGACGCACTCCGGGACCGAGATCACCGCGGAGCTGGTCCGCGACCTGCTGCGCGACCAGCACCCCGATCTGGCCGACCGCCCGCTGACGCTCGGCGCCCGCGGCTGGGACAACCAGCTGTGGCGCCTCGGCGACGACCTCGCCGTCCGGCTGCCCTGGGCGACGCTCGCCGCGGACGAACTCCTGCGCAAGGAACACGCCTGGCTGCCCGTCCTCGCCCCGCACCTCCCGCTGCCCGTTCCCGTCCCGCAGCGCCTCGGCGAGCCCTCCGAGCGGTTCCCGCGCCCGTGGCTGGTCACCGGCTGGGTGCCCGGCGAGCCCGCCGACCGCGCCCCCGCCACGCGCGGCGACGAGGCCGCCGACACCCTGGCCGCCTTCCTGACCGCCCTTCACCGCCCCGCCCCCGCCGGGGCGCCCGCCGGCCGTGGCCGCGGCGGGCCGCTGGCCGGCTACGCCGAGGGGTTCGACCGGAAGCTCGCCGAGGCCGCCGAGCTGGGGCTGGTCCCCGATCCGCAGGCCGTCCGCGCCGTCTGGGCGGACGCCGTCGCCGCGCCCGACTGGACCGGCCCGGCGCTCTGGCTCCACGGCGACCTGCACCCGGCCAACGTCCTCACCGCGGACGGCACCTTCTGCGGCGTGATCGACTTCGGCGACCTCTTCGCCGGCGACCCGGCCGGCGACCTCGCCGCCGCCTGGATCCTGCTGCCGGACGGCGCCGCCGACCGCTTCCTCGCCGCCTACCGGCCCGCCCCGGACGCCGCGACCGTCCGCCGCGCCCGCGGCTGGGCGGTGCTGCGGGCCCTCGCCTGCCTGCACGTCGGCCACGCGGGCGACCACGGCCGCCCCGGCGGCAAGCCCACCTGGGGCCCACCCGCCCGGGCGGCGCTGCGCCGCCTCGTCGCGAGCGCCTGAGCCTCGGCCCTTCCCCGGCGGCCGTTCCCCGGCCCGTTAGGGGCGGCCCGGGGCGGGTAGGCGCGAGCGGACGAGGGGGGCCGAGACCAGGACGGAAGGGACCGATCCCCATGCTGCTGCTGGGACTTCTGCTGATGGCGGCGTCCGGCGCGTTCGTCGGGCTGCTGATCGCCGACAACCTCTCCGGTGGGCCCGACTACCAGGTGACGATCCTGGGCAACGACCTGGTGGCGCTGAACAGCCTGAGCATCTTCCTCGCCGGCGTGGCGCTGGCGCTGATCTTCTGCCTGGGCCTCGCGATGATGCGGCTGTCCCGGCGGCTCCCGCGCTCCGCCCGCTCCTCGCGTGCCTCCCGTGCGGTGAGGTCGGCACGGCCCGCCGCGGGTGGCTCCGACCAGCCGCGCGTGCTGCCGGAGGAACGGGCCGCCGAGCAGGGCGGCCGGGAGACGGCGGCGCACCCGGGCGGCCGGATCCGGCACATGTTCGGACACTGACCACCGGGCGCTGGCCGCCCGGGAACTGGCTGCCGGGCACTGACCGCCCGGGCGCCGACCGCCTGCCGCCGAGTCCGACCCCGTCCCTCCAATCCGGGAGGCCGCCATGGACCTCGCCTTCCTCGCCCCGCTGCTCGACCGGACCGGCCCCTGGGCCTCGGTCTACCTCGACACCTCCCGCGCCACCGAGGACGCCGCCCGGCGCCGGGCCCTGATCGACCGCGCCGCCGTCCAGCGGCTGGCCGACGCCGGCGCCGACGGGCCGACCCGCGCGGCCGTCCGCGACCACCTGGCCGCGGCGCCCGCCGCCGGGTCCCCGCCCGGGCGGGCACTGTTCGCGGCGGACGGCGAGGTCGCGCTGGACGTACCGCTCGCCGTCTCCCCGCCGGACGTCGCCGCCACCTGGGCCCCGCTCCCGCACACCGCGCCGCTGCTCGGCCTGCTGGACGACGCGGTGCCCGCCTGCCTGGTCGCCGCCGTCGACCGGACCGGGGCCGGCCTGCGGCGCTACGAACTCGGGCGCGGCGAGCCGATGGGCACGGTCGAGGGTCCGCAGTGGCAGGGCCGGGGGCACCGCGCCCCGCCCACCGACCGCTACGAGTGGCACTACCGGCACCGCGTCGAGGACACCTGGGAGCGCACCGCCGGGATCGTCGCCGAGCACCTCGCCCGCAGCTGGCCGAACAGCGGCGCCCACCTGCTCGTCCTCACCGGCGGCACCCGGGAGCGCCGGGCCGTCCACGACCGGCTGCCACCGCACCTCCAGGCCGTGACGGTCGAGTTGGACGGTGGCGCCACCGGGGACGCCTTCGACCGGCGCCTCGCCGAGGCCTGGGCCGACCACCGCGGCCGGCACCTCGCCGAGCTGCTGGACGCCTTCCGCACCGGCGTCGGCCGCCCCGGCGCACACGGCACCGACGCCGCCGGCACCCAGACCGCGCCCGGCCCGGCCGCCCAGGGCATCCCCGCCGTGCAGAGCGCCGCCCGGCAGCACCAGCTCGCCGCCCTGCTCCTGCAGGCCGGCGGCCACGACCCGGAGCGCCCGGTCTGGACCGGCCCCGAACCCGAGCACCTCGGCACCGACCGTTCCGACCTGCGCGGCATGGGCGTCCGCCACCCCGCCCAGGCCCCCGCCGCCGACGCCCTCCTGCGCGCCGCCGCGGCCTGCGCCGCCGAAGCCGTCCTCGTCCCCGAGACCACCCCCGGCCCACCCGGCGGCCTCGGCGCCGTCCTCCGCTGGCCCGCCTGACCCACGGCCACCGCGCCCCCGGCGGATTCGGGGTGCTACCCGCGCGCGGGCTCCAGGACGAGGACGGGGATCACCCGGTCGGTCTTCTCCTGGTACTCGGCGTACGGCGGGAACGCGGCGACCGCGCGCTCCCACCATTCGGCCTTCTCGGCGCCGGTGACCTCGCGGGCCGTCATGTCCTGGCGGACGGGGCCGTCCTGGAGTTCCACGTGCGGGTCGGAGGTGACGTTGGCGTACCAGTCCGGGTGGTCGGGGTGGCCGCCCTTCGAGGCCACGGCCGCGTACCGCCCCTCGTGCTCGACGCGCATCAGCGGGGTCTTGCGGATCCTGCCGCTCTTCGCGCCGCGCGTGGTGAGGATGACGACGGGCAGGCCGGTGTCCCGGAGCGTCGTTCCCCGGGTGCCGCCCGAACTCTCGTACAGCTCGACCTGATCGCGCACCCACTGCGCCGTGCTCGGCTCGTACTCGCCCTCGAGCGGCATCGCGTTCACCCCGTCGTCACGTCGTGAAGTCTGGTGTCCCAGCTGGGGGGAGCCTATCGGGTGCCGCCCGCGTGGTCGCCGGACACGCCTCGGGTGGACGGACGGGATCACGGCCGGGCCCGCTGTCGGTGTCAAGGCGTACGGTCCGGCACTCAGCGCGCGGCGACCGGGGGGAGCCGGTCGAGGATGCGCTCCATGCCGCTGGTCCAGTTGGCCTCCAGTGCGGTGACGGCCTGGTCGATGTCGCCGTCCAGCAGGCACTGGGCGATCCGCTCGTGCTCCTCGGCGGCGCGCTCCAGGATCTCGTGGTCGCCGACCACCACCCGCTCGTAGCGGTGCAGGGTGAGCTTCAGCGAGTCGATCATCTCGCGCAGCCGGGCGTTGGAGCAGCCGGAGAGCAGCAGGGCGTGCCAGGCGTCGTCGTAGCGCTCGATCGTGCCGTGCGGGGCCTGCGGGGCGGAGAAGGCGCGGGCCTCGGCGAGCAGCCGGGGGGCGATCTCGGCCAGGTGCGCCGGGTCGGAGGTGCGCAGGGCCAGCGACTCCAGGGCGATCACGATCGCGGTGAGGTCGAGGAACTCCTGTTTGCCGGTGGGGGCGAAGCGGAAGCCCTTGCCGCGCTCGCTGGTGATGATGCCCTCGCGCTCCAGGCTGATCAGGGCCTCGCGCAGGGGGGTTCGGCTGACGCCCAGTTCCTCGGCGAGCTGGACCTCGTTGATCGACTCGCCGGGGGTGAACCGGCCGCGGCCGAGCTGCTCCAGGAGTTCGTCCTTCACCTGCTCGCGCAGCGGACGCCGCTCGATCGCCATCGGGCTTCCTTTCGTTCCGGTCGGTAGCGTACCGGCCGGGCGACCGGCGGCAGCGGTCGGCCGCCCGGGGCCGGGTACGGGGGTGCGGGGTCAGGCGGTGCCGGCGCCGTCCACGGCGATGACCGCTCCGCTGACGAACGCGGCGGCGTCGCTGGCCAGGAAGGCGACGGTGCGGGCGATGTCCCGGGGCTGGCCGATCCGGCCGAGCGGGCGGTCGGCGGCGTCGGTGTAGAAGGCGTCCGGGCTCTCGCCGAGCTGGCGGGCCTCCTCGGCGAGCATGCCGGTGTCGGTGTCGCCCGGGCAGACGCAGTTGACCCGGATGTTGTCCGGGCCGTGGTCGATGGCCATCGCCCGGGTCATGTTGACCACGGCGCCCTTGGAGGCGCAGTACGAGACGGCCCGGCCGCCGCCCTTGATGCCCCAGCCGGAGCCGGTGTTGACGATGCTGCCGCCGCCGTTCGCCGCCATCAGCGGGACCACCAGCCCGCTGAGCAGCATGATCGAGCGGACGTTGACGGCCATCACCAGGTCCCAGTCCTCGTCGCTGATCTCGGTGACGGTGGAGCGGCGGATGATGCCCGCGTTGTTGAACAGCACGTCCACGCCGCCGAGTTGCTCGACGGCGGTGCGGACGGCCCGTTCGCAGTCGGCGCGTTGCGAGACGTCGCAGCGGACGAAGGTGCCGCCGATCTCCTCGGCGGCCCGTTCGCCGCGCTCGGCGTCGAGGTCGAGGAGGACGACGGCGGCGCCGAGTTCGGTGAGCAGGGCGGCGGTGGCCCGGCCGATGCCGGCGGCGGCGCCGGTGACGATCGCGCGCTTGCCGTGCAGGTCGATCATGGGGAACTCCTCCACAGGGTGGGATGGTCAGGCGGAGAGGCGGTAGACGGCCCCGGAGCGGCGGCCGGTGATCACCCGGACGTGGCCGGCGAAGGCGTCGTCCAGCTCGGGGTCGCCGGTGTCCAGCAGCAGGGGCCGCCCGGCCAGGGCGGCGAGCTTCGCCTCGGTGGCGAGCACCAGCAGCCGCTCCCGCCCGGCGGCGCGCAGCAGTTCGGGGGTGAGCTGCTGGTTGCCGCGGCCGAGCAGGAAGCCCTGGCCGCCGATCGGGGAGAGGACGATGTGCGGTGTGGCGGGCAGGGTGCGCAGCTGGTCGGCCCGGGCGTCGCGGATCAGTACCCGGGCGGCGGTGGCGAGGCCGTCGGTGCGGCCGGGGCCGAGGGCGCTGCCGGGGCCGAGCCGCAGCAGGTCGACGCCGGTCAGGCTGGCGCCCGGCGCGCCGAGCGCGGTGGCCACCGCGTGGGTGGTGCTGCCCGGTCCGAGGAGCAGCAGCCCGCCGGGGCCGACCCGTTCGGCCACCTCGGCGGCGATCCCGGAGGGCGTTCCCGGGTCGGGCCCGGAGCTGCCGGTCTTGCGCTGCTGCACCCGGGCGGGCAGCACCGGGACGGTGAGCCGGCCGTACAGCCGGGCGGAGACCAGGCCGGCCCGCAGCGCGGCCTCGTCCCGGTCCACCACCTCGGCGGCCTCCAGGCGCACGCCCCGGCCGGCCGCCCAGGCCGCCGCGACCTCGGCGGCGGCCCGGGGGTGGACGGCGAACACCGCCGAGTGCATCTTGACCCCGGCCGGGATGCCGAGCACCGGCAGCCGGGGGTCGGGCCCGAGCGCCTCCAGCACGTCGCGGGCGGTGCCGTCGCCGCCGCAGAACAGCAGCAGCCCGGCGCCGGGCGCCGCCCGGGCGCGCCCCCCCGCCCGGGTGTGGGCGGCGGGGGGGGCCCCCCCCGCCGCCCGCGGGCCCACCCCCCCC
>NZ_JBEXJK010000464.1:0-6287 GCF_040609095.1 Kitasatospora sp. NPDC004799 | reverse complement strand
CGGCCGCCCGGGGGGGGCCGGCCGGCCGCGGTGGTGCGGTGTGGGGGTCAGTCGGTGACGGCCGCGGTCGCGGAGCCGCCAGGGGCGAGGGTCACGGTGGCGCAGGTGTAGGCCACGCCGTCGACGGTCGTGGTGCGGGCCTCGCGCGGCTCGCCGTCGACGGTGACGCGGGCGTGCCGTCCGGGGAATCGGGCCTCCCAGGTGAGCGGCTCGGTACCGGTGTTGGTGACGGTGCTGCGCCGCGCGCCGTCGTGCCGGACGGTCACCGTGCCGCCGCCCACCGGGATGCCCGCGACCTGGAGCCAGCCCATCGAGGCGGGCAGCTGCGGGGTGGTGGCGAGCGCGTGGCCGGCGGCGTCCGGGGTGACGCCGAGCAGGCCCTGGACGGTCTGGGCGAGCAGGGTGAACGGGACCTCGGGGTAGTCGCCGTTCAGCATCGCGCCGCTGACGTGCGGCTCGCCGACGCTCTCGTAGACGTGCCGCATCCACTTCCAGGCGGTGGTGCCGTCGTGGCCGGCGAAGAAGGCGTCCGGCAGGTAGGTGTAGGCCTCCAGGTTGGCCGAGCGCTCCGGGCCGGAGTCGGCGGCGTCGATCGCGGCGAGGAGGGCGTCCCGGCGCGGGCCCGGGTCGAGCAGCTGCTTGACCGGCATCAGCACGCTCGCCTCGTAGCCCCAGCCGGTGATCGGCTTTCCGGCGGTGTCGTAGCCGTGCACGACCTCGCCGGGCTGTGAACCGTCCATACTCCAGGTGGAGTTGACGTACGAGCGGAGCCGCTCGGCGGCCTTCCGGTGGTCGGCGGCGGAGGCGGCGTCGCCCCGGGCGTCGGCCAGGAGGGCGGCGGCCAGGTAGGCCTGGTACTGCGAGCCGACCGCGTCGCCGGCCTCGGCGTAGGTGCGGGTGGCGTTCTCGGCGTAGCTGGCGGTGCCGGCGAAGATGCTGCGGCTGGTGGCCTGCGGGATCGGCACCCCGCCGTTGTCGACCGGGCCGGGGTGGCCGGCGACGAACGGGCCGAGGGTGTCGCGGACGTAGCGGCCCAGGCCCGGGTCCTCGGCGTAGTCGCGGTCGCTGGTCCAGCGGTAGGCGTCGCCGGCCCGCTGGACGAGCTCGAACGGGGCGGGCAGCTCGCGGACGAAGCGGTCCGGGCCGCGGTAGTCGATGGAGAGGTAGCTGCGGGCGTCGAAGTCGAGCGCCCAGACCGGGTAGAGCCGGTTGACCTCGGTGGCGGAGGCGGCGAAGCCGCGCAGCATGGTCTTGTTCTCGTCGTCCAGGCCGAGCAGGTGGGCGCCGACCAGCTGGTGGGAGAAGTCGCGGCTGTAGAAGGCGGAGCGGAACGGGTACCCGGCCCAGTAGGTGGCGTCGTAGGTGGTGGTGCCGGTGCCGCCGGGGTGGTTCTCGTCCTGGTCGAGCACGCCGGTGGTTCCGGCCTGCTGCACCCAGCTGTTGGCCTTGGTCTTGGCCCAGTCGAAGAGGGCGACGAGCTCGGGGTCGGAGGAGTCGGCCACCGGGTCGTTGGGGGCGGCCGGGGCGACGGCGGCGTCGTCCACGTTGACCCAACCCGTGGGCGAGGAGGCGATGGTGAGGGTCAGCCGGTCGCCGGGGGCGACCGGCACCCCGGGGGGGGTGTACTTCGCGTAGACGGGCTGCTCGGGCAGCGGGACGGAGCGCACCACGGCGCCGTTGACGCTGACCGAGAGGCTGCCGCCGGCGCCGCCGGTCGCGATCCAGGCGGACAGGTCGTAGGCACCCGCGGAGACGGCGGTCACCTGCTGGCTCACCGCGTGGCCGGGGCCGGCGTCGAGGTAGGCGAGGCGGCTGCCGCCGTGCGGATTGTTGGCGGCGGTGCCGGTGTGGTCGGTGAACGTCCAGGCGGCGGAGCCCTGTTCGAAGCCGGGATCGGCGAGGACCAGCGGCTCGGTGCGGGTGAGCGTCCAGCGGTGGGCGGGGCGGTGGTCGCAGCGGTGGTCCACCGGGGCCGGGTCGGCGGTCAGGCAGTCGCCGGTGCCGCGGACGGTGAGGGTGTAGGTGCCCCGGGGCGCGCGGGAGACGGTGAAGCGCTCGGCCTCGGGGGAGCTGCCGCAGTCGGCGGTGGCGGGGCGGCGGTCCGGGCCGCCGAGGGTGAGGCAGCGGCCGTCGGCGGCGTTGACCAGCAGATAGTAGGCGCCGGAGCGGCGCAGCTGCCAGCGCTGGCTGAGCAGCCGTCCGCAGGCCGCGCCGACCACCGGGGTGCCGGGGGCGGGCTGGGCGTACTGCGGGCCGAGGCAGCGGCCGTCCAGGGCGGAGCCGAGCAGGTAGCTGCCGCCGTCGACGAGCGGTGCTCCGGCGGCCGCCGGGGCCGGGGCGGCGCCCAGGGCCTGGGCGGCGAGGACGGTCAGGAGGGCGAGACCGGTGGGTACGGCGCGGGGGCGGGGCGGCATGGCGGGCTACCTCCGGTCGGTGGTGCGGGCGGGTGGTGTTTGAACGTTCAAATCTGGTGGGGCATCCGGGTTATGATGCATCGCATGTGATGGGTGACATTTCACATGGTGGGCACGGCCACGTCAACGGGGCGCGCGGTGACGGCTTCCGGGAGATCGCCGGGAGAACGGGTGAAGGTCCCTGCCCGACGGGGGTGGGCAGGGACCTTCACGGTGCCGGGCTCGGCGCCGGGTTCCGGGTGTTGGCCGGGGTTGCCCGGGCTCAGCGCTTCAGGGTCGCGAGCGTCTCGTCCAGGTTCGGCGTGCCGGGGCGGGGCCGGTTGTACGGGAGCTTGGCGAGCATCGAGCCCATCGCGCAGGTGTTGGTCAGCGCGGAGAACGCCAGCCCGCCGCCGACGGCCGCGGAGACCCAGCGGGCGCCCGGCAGGGCGAGGTCGACCAGCAGGCCGGCCAGCACCAGCGAGCCGGCCACCAGGCGGACCTGGCGGTCCATCGCCCACACCCGGCGGGCGCCGGCGACCTGGTCCAGCGGCCGGCCGGCGGCCGCCCAGGCGTTGGTGCCGCCGGTGAGGGTGAGGGTCGGGATGCCGGCGTCCGCCAGCTGGCGGCAGGCGTTGTCGGCGCGCGGCCCGGCGGCGCAGACCACGGCTATCTCGCCCTGCCCGGCGGCCTCGCGCAGCGCGGGCAGGGCGCGGTCGAGCCGGTCCAGCGGGACGTTCAGGGCGCCGGGGATGTGGCCCGCGGCGTACTCGCCGGGGGAGCGGACGTCGACGAGGGTGAGCTGTCCGAGGCGGGGCTGGAGCTGCTCGACGGTCAGCGGCGTGGTCATGGGGGGAGTCCTCTCGGGAAGGGGTGTCGGTGGTGGGGTATGAGGGGGTGCGGTGATCGGCTCGGAGTGGTGACCGGTTCGACGTGGTGACCGGCATCGGCGCGGTGGTCAGCTCAGGGTGGTGACCAGCATCAGCGCGGCGACGGCGAGCAGGGCGACGGCGAAGGCCTTCTGGAGGGTGCGCCCGCTGAGCTTGTCGGCCAGCCGCTTGCCGTCCCAGGCGCCGAGGATCGCGGCGCCGGTGAAGGGCGCGGCCACGGCCCAGTCGATCGCGCCGGTCGCCCCGAGCCGGGGCAGCAGGGCGGCGAGCGAGTTGGCGGTGATGACCAGCAGGCTGGTGCCGACCGCCTCGGCCATGGTGAAGGCGAGCACCGAGACCAGGGCCGGGACGGCGAGGAAGCCGCCGCCGACGCCGAGCAGTCCGGTGACGGCGCCGAGCCCGGCGCCCGTCGCGGTGGCGCGGCCGGGGCCCGCGGCGGAACGTTCCTGCTGCTCCGCCCTGGGCGGCTTCAGCATCCGCCAGGCCGCGAGCGCCGCCAGCACCGCGAAGGCGCCGGTCAGCAGGGCACCCGGCAGGCGGGTGGAGAGCGCCCCGGCGGCCAGGGCGGCGGGCAGTCCGGCGGCCGCGAACAGCGCGCCGGTGCGCCAGCGGACCCGGCCCGCCCAGGCGTGGGCGAGCAGCCCGGTCAGCGAGGTCGCGGCGACGATCACCAGGCTGGCGGTGGTGGCCAGCGCCGGGCTGAAGCCCAGCAGGTAGACCAGGGCGGGGACGGCGAGCATGCTGCCGCCGCCGCCCAGCCCGCCCAGGGCGAGCCCGACCACCGCGCCGGCGGCGAGCGCCAGCAGCAGCGTGGTCATCCCAGGCGCCCGGCGCCGCCGCCGGGCGTGGTGACCGGCAGCCCGGCCAGCGCCCAGGCGTTCATGCCGCCGGCCACGTCCAGCACCGGGACGCCGCGCTGGGCGAGCAGCTCCGCCGCGCGCCGGGAGCGGTTGCCGGAGCGGCAGATCGCCAGCACGGTCCGGCCGGCGGCCCCGGCCGGCAGCGGAACACCGGCGACCAGCCCGATCAGCGGCTGGTGCAGTGCGCCGGGGGCGTGCCCGGCGGTGAACTCGGCGGCCTCCCGCACGTCCAGCAGGACGGCGGCGCCGGTGCGGGCGAGTTCGTGGGCCTCGGCGGGGGTGGTCCGGCCGGAGGTGGTCCGGGCGGGGGTGTCGGGTCCAGGGGCGTTCCATCCTGGCGCGTTCGGTCCGTGGGCGTGCGGCAGCAAGGGCATGGGTGTCTCCAGTGGTGCAGGCCGGACCGCAGCGGTCCGGCGGATCGGGGGCGGCGCGGGCGGCGCGGGCGGCGGCCGGACGGGCCCGATGGCCCGGTGGGGCGGCCTGGCCGGCGCGTCCTCGGCCCCGCCCGTACCCGGATCGGTGGCGGCGGCCGTTCCCCCTCGATGCCCACCATAGTACCCCCGGGGGTATTATCGAAATCGTTCGGCATACCCCCGCCCGTATCGGCCCAGCAGGCCGTATGCTCGGAAATATACCGAGGGGGGTATCAAGAAGACGTTTCGGACCCCGACGAGGAGACCACCCCGTGATCTTCAGCCAGTACTACCTCGACTGCCTCTCCCAGGCCTCCTACCTGATCGCCGACGAGGGCACCGGCCAGGCCGTGATCGTCGACCCCCGCCGGGACGTCGACGAGTACCTCGCCGACGCCACGGCGCGCGGCCTGACCGTCGTCGGCGTCATCAACACCCACTTCCACGCCGACTTCCTGGCCGGCCACCTCGAACTCGCCGACCGCACCGGCGCCTGGATCGGCTACGGCCGCCGTGCCGAGACCGAGTACCCGATCCGGCACCTCACCGACGGCGAACGCATCTCCCTCGGTGACGTCACGCTCCAGATCATGGAGACCCCCGGGCACACCCCCGAGTCGATCAGCATCCTCGTCCACGAGCACGCCACCGACGAAGCCCCGTACGGCGTGCTCACCGGCGACGCCCTGTTCATCGGCGACGTCGGCCGCCCCGACCTGCTCGCCTCGGCCGGCGTCACCGCCGAGGAACTCGGCGCGATGCTCTACGACAGCGTCCACCGCAAGCTCATGGCCCTGCCCGACCAGGTCCGCGTCTTCCCCGCCCACGGCGCCGGCTCGGCCTGCGGCAAGAACCTCTCCAGCGACCGCCAGTCCACCATCGGCGCGCAGCGCCTGACCAACTACGCCTGCCGGCCCATGGACCAGGACACCTTCGTCCGCATCGTCACCGCCGGACAGTCCGTCGCGCCCGCCTACTTCGGCCACGACGCCGCCCTCAACCGGCAGGACCGCCCGCTGCTCGACAGCGCGAACGCCGCCCGGCCGCTGTGCCCCGAAGGCTTCAAGGAGGCCCGGGCCGCGGGCGCCGTCGTGCTCGACGCCCGCAGCCCCCAGGACTTCGGCGCGGGGCACGTCCGCGGCGCCGTCAACGTCCCCGTCGACGGCCGCTTCGCCGAACAGGCCGGCACCGTCCTCACCCCCGACAGCGCCATCGCGATCATCGCCCCGCAGGACCGCGAGGGCGAGGTCGTCACCCGCCTCGCCCGCATCGGCTTCGACCGCATCGCCGGCTACCTGCGCGACTCCGGCAACGCCCTGCCCGCCCTCGCCGACGAGGTCACCCCCGCCAGCCGCCTCACCGCCGACCAGCTCCGCACCGCCCTCGCCGACGAGCGGCCCCCGACCGTCCTGGACGTGCGCACCTGCGGCGAGCGCGAAACGGGGTCCATCGAGGGATCCCTGCACATCGCCCTGGCCGAACTCCCCGGCCGCCTGGGCGAGATCCCCACCGACCGCCCGCTGGTCGTCCACTGCGCCGGCGGCCACCGCTCCTCCATCGCCGCCAGCCTGCTGCGCCACCACGGCCACACCGACGTCTCCGACCTCCTCGGCGGCTACGCCGCCTGGCACGCCCTCACCCACCCGGCCCGGGCCTGAACCCGGCGGCCCGGACCCGGAGTCGGCGCCGGCCGGCCAGGCCCTCCAGGGGGACGAACCGGCCGCCGCGGAC
>NZ_JBEXJK010000463.1:0-6295 GCF_040609095.1 Kitasatospora sp. NPDC004799 | reverse complement strand
AGGACGTCGGCGCGCTCGGCGGCGTCTTCCGGATCACCGACGGGCTCACCGCCGAGTTCGGCCCGGAGCGCTGCCTGGACACCCCGCTGGCGGTTCGAGGCGGGGCGCGGGCGGCCTACTTGAGCCCGGTGTCCAGCGCGGACATCAGGGTGCCGGACGGGGTGTCGCCGGACATTTCCCAGATCATGCCGCCGAGCAGGTTCTTCGACTTCAGGTAGGCCGTCTTCTGCGAGATCGACCAGGCGTCGTCGAAGGTCCACCACTGGCCGCCGGCTCCCGTGTAGCCGTACGTCGCAACGGACTTGGGATCGTGGTAGACCGTGAGGCCGGACAGGCTGGTGATCAGGTTGTGGTACCCGCGGGTACCGGCCTCGTCGCTGAACTGGCCCGGTGCGGCGCCGTTCGCGGACTGCCAGGCGCCGTGCACGCCGCCGTCCGCGACGCTCTGCCAGCCGCGCCCGTAGAACGGGAAGCCGATGGTCAGCTTGCGCGGGTTGACCCCGGCGTTCAGGTACGTCTGGACGGCCGTCTCCACGCTGAAGTGGGTGGTGTAGGGGTCGTTCGGGTCCTGGTAGAGGTTGGAGGCGTGGCCGGTGCGGTTCGGCTCCCAGGAGTTGTCGCTGCCCGAGCCGTGGAAGTCGTAGCCCTGGACGTTGGCGATGTCCAGCGAGCCGAAGATCTTCGAGAGGTCCCAGCCGGCCGCGACCTTCGCCGGGTCGGCGGGGGTGAAGGCGGTGAGCAGCTTGTGCGAGCCGCCCAACGCGTCCAGCTGCTTGCGGAATTCGGCCAGCAGCAGGGTCAGGTTGTCCTTGTCGTCGGGGCTCCAGTGGTTGCCCGGGTGGCCGTCGCCGGAACCGGGCCACTCCCAGTCGAGGTCGATGCCGTCGAAGATCCCGGCGGCCACGCCGTCGCCGCCGGCGCCGTTGTAGACCGGCAGGTTGCCCTTGATCCAGGTGTCGACGCAGGACTTGACGAACTTCTGGCGGGACGCGTCGGTGGCGGCGGCGTCGGAGAAGTACTTGGAGTAGGTCCAGCCGCCGAGCGAGACGACCACCTTCAGGTGCGGGTACTTGGCCTTGAGCTTCTTCAACTGGTTGAGGTTGCCGCGGAGTTTGCCCCAGCCGTCGTCGGCCACGCCGTCCACCGACTGGGCGGCGCTCATCGCCCGGCCGTAGTCCGCGTCGGCGTCACCGGCACCGGTGCCCTGGTCCGGGTCCTGCGGGTTGCCGCTGGTGCCCTTGGTGACGCCCGCCTGGCAGGTCAGGTTGACCGGATCGATGTTCTCGAAGGCGTAGTTGATGACGTCGAGCTTGGCGGCGGCGCCCGAGGTGTCCAGGTTCTTGACGAAGTACTGGCGGCCGTAGATGCCCCACTGGACGAAGTAGCCGACCCGGGCGTACTTCCCAGCGCCGACCAGGTCCGAGGTGGTCACCGTGAGCGGGGCGGAGGCGGGCGAGGCGTTGTCGGCGGCGTCCCGGGCCTTCACGGTGAACGTGTAGGTGGTGGACGGTGAGAGGCTGCCGACGGACGCGCTGAGCGTGCCGCCGGTGACGGTCGCAACCAGGGTGCCGCCCTGGTAGACGTCGTACGCGGCGACCCGGACGTTGTCGGTGGCGGCGTTCCAGGCGAGCTTCACGTCGGACGAACCGACCGCCGTCGCCCGGAGGCCGGCGGGTGCGGTGGGCGGCGTGGGGTCGGTGGACGGGTCGAAGGTGGACGCGGTGACGGACGCGCTGAGCGGGCCGGTGTTGCCGCGGCTGTCCTTGGCCCGGACGGTCAGGGTGTACGAGGTGGCCGGGGTGAGGCCGGTGACCAGGACGCCGGTGGACGGGCTGGAGGCGAGCACGGTGCTGCCGCTCAGCACCTCGTAGGAGGCGACCGGGAAGTCCCCGCCGGTGGCGGCCGGCCAGCTCAGGGCGAGGGTGTGCGCGGTGGACTCGGTGACGGTCGGGGTGCCCGGCGCGGACGGCGGGACGTCCGCCGTGCCGTCGCACTTGTCGCCGTTGACACGGCAGTTGAGCGGGCTGGAGACCGGGCCGTTGCCGACGAACCAGAAGCTGTACGGCTCGGTGGTGCTGTGGGCGTTGACGGTGGAGTTGTAGAACGCGGCCGTCGCGGTGACGTGCCGGCCGTTGACGGTGGCGGTGCCGTTGTAGCTGTTGCCGATGGTGACGCCGGTCGGGAGGTCGAACTCCAGGGTCCAACCGCTCACCGCGGTCGCGTTGTCGTTGCGGACGATGTAGGTGCCCTGCCACCAGGAGCCGTTGTCGGCGGTGGTGAAGGTGGCGGTGAGCTTTCCGGCGGCGTTCGCCGGGGCGGCCAGCGCGGTGAGCGCGGCGAGGGGAAGGAGCAGGACGGAGAGCAGTGCCAGCAGTCTGCTGCGCACGCGCGGGCGCCCGGCCCGGGATCGAGCGGACATGGTTCTCCCTGTGGCTGTGGGGGTTGAACAGGGTGACGTAGAACCTTGGTTGATCCGTGGGCGATCGATGCCTGCGCCGTGGGGAGGCGAGGCATGGGAACTGTAGGAGGACTGGACCAATGCGTCAACAGGTCTGTACCACTGGGGAGTTGGCGGGCACGGGGGGCGACGGCGGGCAGGGGTGCGACGGCGGGCAGGGATGCGACGGCGGGTGGGGTGCGATGGCGGGTGCGGCGGGCGAAGGGATGATCGGAGGACGTCGCGGGCGGTCGGCTCTGGCCGAGGGGCGGGTGGGCGTGCCAGAGTCGTGCGGGCGTCGTCCGGGCACCTCCCGGACCGCACCCGCAGTCCGACCCACCCTCAGCCGGAAGGCAGGCCCCGCCGATGACCAGCGCAGCGCCCCTCGTCCATGTCACCACCGCCGACGCCGTCACCACGCTCACCCTCGACTCGCCGCACAACCGCAACGCGCTCTCCACCCGGCTGATGGCGGAGCTGCACGCCGGGCTGGCCGCCGCGGCGGCCGACCCGGAGGTCCGCGCGGTGGTGCTCGGGCACACCGGCAAGGTGTTCTGCGCGGGCGCGGATCTCTCCGAGGCGACCGGCGCGGACCCGACGGTCGGCCCGCGCGGCCTGGTCGAGCTCCAGCGGGCGATCGTGGACTGTGCCAAGCCGGTGATCGCGGTCATCGACGGCCACGTCCGGGCCGGCGGCCTCGGCCTGGTCGGTGCGGCGGACCTCGCCGTCGCCGGGCCGGCCTCGACCTTCGCCTTCACCGAGGTGCGGCTCGGCCTCGCGCCCGCCGTCATCTCGCTGCCGCTGCGCCCGAAGCTGGACCCGCGCGCCGCCTCTCGCTACTACCTCACCGGTGAGGTCTTCGACGCGGCCGAGGCCGCCCGGATCGGGCTGATCACCAGTGCCACCGACTCCGCCGAGTCCACCGGCGTGGTGCTGAAGGGCCTGCTGGACGCGCTGCGGCTGGGCTCCCCGCAGGGCCTGGCGGAGTCGAAGCGGCTGGCCAACGCCGAGGTGGTGCGCTCCTTCGAGCGGGACGCGGACGAGCTGGTGGAGCTGTCGGCGCGGCTCTTCGGCTCGGAGGAGGCGCAGGAGGGGATGCGGTCGTTCCTGGAGAAGCGGCCCGCGCGCTGGGTGCGCTGAGGGCGGGGTTCCGGACCTCCTCGGCCGCGCGGCCGGGGGCACCGCCCGGCGGCGCTGCCTGGGGGTGCTGCCTGGGGGTGCTGCCCGGGGGCGCCGCCTGGGGCGCTGCCGTCCCTGGGCGGCGCCTCCCGGGCGTCACGACCAGCGGATCGCCGCCGCTTCGCTCCACAGGTCGAGCAGGCCCTGGTCGCCGCTCGTCTCGACCGCCCCGGCCTGCTCGGCGGACAGCCGGTTCCACAGCAGCGGGTAGAGCTCGTGGGCGGGGCCGGAGAGCGTCAGGTCGGTCGGCTCGGGGCCCTCGCCGGTGGTGACCGACGGCGGCTCCTGGGTGATGGTCAGTCGCCAGGAGCCGGTTCCGGCGCCGACTGCGTCGGTGGCCCGGACCTGGAGGGTCCGCGGCAGGTCACTGCGCAGCCCGGAACGGCTGCGGGCCAGGAAGCCGCGCAGCAGCTCGTCGATGCCGTCCAGTGCGAGCGCGGTGTCCACGACCGGACCGGGCGCCCCGGCGGCCGCGTCGGCGTCGTAGCGGTGGATCGCGGTCTCGTGCGCCTGGCGCCGGGCCCAGAACGCCAGCGGGCTGGGGGCGGGCAGGAAGCTCCAGCACTCGAGGTCGGCGGGCGCCGCGGTGAGCGCGTCCACCACGATGGCGTGGCTCTCGCGGTACCAGTCGAGCAGGGCGTCGTCCGAGGGCAGCGGCCCGACGGCGGCCCGCGCGCCCGCCTCGTCCAGCGGCGCTCGCAGGCCGCGGGAGGGCACGGCGGCGGCCCAGCGGTGGACGTAGCCGAGGTGGCGCAGCAGGTCCGCCAGCTGCCACTCGGGGCAGGTCGGTACGGGGGCGGACAGGTCGGTCCGGGCCGCGGCCTCGGCGAGCCGGGCGCCCTCGCGGCGTAGCGCGTCGATGTGCTCGGTGATCTCCATGAGCGGAGTCTTCCACCGGGGCCGGCCGCCATTCGCGGATTTCGGACAGTCCTGCTTCGGGTGTTCCTCGGGGTGGTCCTCGGGGCGTTCCTTCGGACGCCTCCCGGTGCCTCCCACGGTGCCTCCCGGCGAACGGGTGGAAGCTACGGGCCGGTAACGTGAGCGCATGCCGATAACCCGTTCCCTCGTCTCCGCCGTCCGGACCGGTGGCCGTCGCGCCGCCGGACGCCTCGTCCACCGGGGCTGGCGCTGGGTGCAGCGGACCGGCGCGGTCACCAACCGCAACCCCGGCCCGTACCGGTTCGGCGAGCTGGGGGACGGCACGACGCTCAGCTTCCCGCTCGGGGCGGTGTTCAACGAGCAGTGGATCACCATCGGGCCGTTCTCGATCATCGGCGAGCGGGTCACCATCAGCGCCGGGTTCCTGCCCGGGCTCGACCTCGGGCCGGACCCGATCGTGCGGATCGGCGGCGGCTGCGTGATCGGCCGGGACAGCCACATCGTCGGCCACCAGTCGATCGTCATCGGCGACGACGTGTGGACCGGGCCCGGCGTGTACATCAGCGACCAGGCCCACGAGTACCGCGACACCGAGCTGCCGATCGGCAAGCAGTGGCCGCGCAACGAGCCGGTGGAGATCGGCGCGGGCAGTTGGATCGGCACCGGCGCGGTGATCCTGCCGGGAGCGCGGATCGGCCGCAACGTGGTCGTCGCGGCGGGGGCCGTGGTGCGCGGCGAGGTGCCGGACCACAGCGTGGTCGCCGGTGCGCCGGCGAAGGTGGTGCGCCGCTGGACCGAGGCGGACGGCTGGCAGCCGCCGCTGCGCCACGACGCTCCGCAGCCGGTGCCGGACGGCGTGACCGCGGAGCAGTTGCGCGCCCTGGTCGGCTGGGACCTGCGGCTGCCGGGGGAGCAGGGCTGACACCGCCCGCCGGGAACCGCGCCGCACGGCGTCGACAGGTGTCCCGAACTACCCGGCGAGGGAGGCCTGTTCGGCGGTGCGGGCGGCGAGGGCGGCGGTGATCCGTGGGACGTCCGCGGGGCGCGTCGGGTCCAGGCCGGTCAGCGCGGCGATCCGGCGCAGCCGGTAGTCGACGGTGTTCGGGTGCAGGTGCAGGGCGCTCGCGGTGTGCCGGCGGTTCAGGCCCCCGGCCAGGTGGGTGCGCAGGGTGATGAGCAACTCCCCGGCGTCGGCCAGCGGTTCGAGCAGCGCGGCGAGCCGGGAGCGGGCCCGGCTGGGCCGGGTGAGCTGGTACTCCAGCAGGATGTCGTCCAGCCGGTGCAGCCCCGGGGGGCGGCCGAACGCCCGTGCGACGTCCAGGACTTCGTGGGCGAGGGCGGCCGCTCCGGGCACCTCGGCGGGGGCGGCCGAGGCGGCCCCGGCCAGTACGGCCGCACCGGCCGCCCGGGCTGCCGCGGCGAGGGTGGCGGCGAGCAGCGGCCACGGCGCCTCGCCGGTGTCGGCCTCCTCCGGGCCGGGTGCGGGGCCGAACGGGACGAGCACCAGGCCGCCCGTCGGGGTGAGCGCGGTGAGCGCCGACTGCCGGGTGCGGTGGTCGAGTTCGGCCTCGAAGCGACGGAGCTTGCGGCGGGCGGCGACGCCCGGGTCGACACCGGGGGAGTGCTCGTCGGGATGGTCGGCGACGGACAGGCAGAGCACGGCGTACCCGGTGGGCAGCCGGAGCCCGGCGCGGGCGGCGGCCTCGTCGGCGGGGGTGCCCGCGAGCAGCGCGCCGAGCAGCGCGTGCCGGGCCGAGCCCCGCCGCTACACCCTCTGCGGCAGCGGCCACATGCTCGGCC
>NZ_JBEXJK010000462.1:0-6297 GCF_040609095.1 Kitasatospora sp. NPDC004799 | reverse complement strand
CCCGGGAAGTTCTCGACCTCGGTGGTGTTCATGAGCGCGCCACCGGCGGTGACGGCCCCCTCGAAGACCAGCGGCTTGAGGGAGGCACGGGCCGTGTAGAGCGCAGCCGTGTACCCGGCCGGGCCGGAACCGATGATGATCACGTTACGGACGTCGCTCACTGCTTCTCCTGGTTCGCATCGCGACCCGCGTTTGCTGCGGGGAGGGCGGTCCTGCTCCGCCGCCCGGGACAACGACTGACCAGTGTCTCGCATTCCCAGGCGGATCAGTACCAGGCGCCCGGAGTCCGGGAGC
Organism: Kitasatospora sp. NPDC004799; assembly: GCF_040609095.1. Lineage (NCBI taxonomy): Bacteria > Bacillati > Actinomycetota > Actinomycetes > Kitasatosporales > Streptomycetaceae > Kitasatospora > Kitasatospora sp. NPDC004799. The sequence goes on along the minus strand of NZ_JBEXJK010000462.1, from coordinate 6,003 downwards.
GGCGTGCCGCCGTTGACGTGGATCGCATGGGAACCACCGGTCAGCGGCTGGGAACGGCCTGGTGGAGGAGGACCGGGCCGCAGTCGGGGGAGCGCAGGTAGACGTCGACGGAGCCGGGCCGGTCGGGCAGCGGGTAGACCAGGACGTCGACCGGGGCGCCGCGGTAGCTGCCCCGGTCGGTGGCCAGCGGGGTGCCGGGGGCGGGGGCCGGGCAGCCCGGGCCGGTGGGGGAGGGGGAGTCGGGCTCCGGGCGGGCGCCGTCGGCGGGCAGCAGGGAGCCGCCGGACCCGGCGCCCCCGGACGGCCCGGACGCGGCGGGCCCGGTGGCCCGGAGGCCCGGGGCGTCCTGCGCGCGGGCCAGCAGCTGCTGGACCTGGGCGGCGAGCGTGTCCTCGCGGTAGTCGGTGCCGGCGGTGTGGGGGGCACGGGCGCTCCCGCCGTCGGCGGTGGCGGCCGGGGCGCCGCCCACGCTCGCGGTCACCGTGCCGGACCGGTCGTCGGGGTGCAGCAGCAGCGTCCCGCCGAGCCCGAGCGCGGCCAGGGCGGCGGCCGCGCCGAGCAGCAGGGCGAACCGCCGCCGGCGGGGGCGGGTACGGCCCGGGCCGGTGGCCGCGCCGGACCGGCCGGCCCGCCCGTCCCCGGGGCGGGCGGGGGTGGGGGGGGGGGGCGGGGGGGACGGCGGGGAGGACGGCGCGACGGGCGCCGTGGCGGCGGGTACGGGCCTGTCGGTCCGGCGGTCGGCCGCGGGGCTGTCGTGGTCGCCCCCGGCCGCGTCGGCGGCTGCCTCGGCCAGCGCCGCGTCCAGCCGGGCGGCGACGTCGGCCGGCATCGGCGGGGCCTCGACGTCGCCGAGCAGCGCCCGGACCTCGGCCAGCGCGTCGACGGTCTCCCGGCACTCGGCGCAGCCGTCCAGGTGCCGGTGCAGCGCCCCGGCGGCGTCCGGGGAGTCGATCAGCCCCTCGGCGAGGTCGGCCAGCCGCTCGACCGGGGGGTGGTCGTCGGAGGCGTCGGGGAAGGAGGGGTGGGCGTTCATCGGGTGCTCGGGTCTCCTTCCAGGATCGTCCGACCGGTGCTCGTCCCTGTGACGGGACCGGGGCGCCGCGGGTTCCCCGGGGCGTTCCGGCGCGGCGGGGCCGAGCCGGCGGCGGTCTGTGTCTCGCGCGCTGTTTCACGTGAAACACCCGGCTCGCGCAGGTGCCGGACCAGCGGGAGGAGCCGCGCCCGGCCGCGCGCGCAGCGGCTCTTCACGGTGCCCACCGGGACGCCGAGCAGCTCGGCCGCCTCGGCCACCGGGTAGCCCTGCATGTCGACCAGCACCAGCGCGGCCCGCTGCTCGGCGGGCAGCTCGGCGAGGGCCGCGGTCAGCTCGCGGTGCAGTTCGGCCCGGACGACCGGGGAGTCGGCCGGCTCGGCGGTGCCGACCAGGGTGTCCAGCCGCTGCGGGTCCTCGTCCAGCGGGGTGGTGCGGCGGGTGGCGCTGCGCCGGGCGCGGTCCAGGCAGGCGTTGACCACGATCCGGTGCAGCCAGGTGGTGACCGCCGAGCGGCCCTGGAAGCCGGCGGCGGCGCGGAAGGCGGAGACCAGGGCGTCCTGGAGGGCGTCGGCGGCCTCCTCCCGGTCGCCCAGGGTGCGCAGGGCGACCGCCCAGAGCCGGTCGCGGTGGCGGTCCACCAGCAGGCCGAAGGCCTCCGGGTCCCCGGCGACGTGCCGGGCGAGCAGCGCCGCGTCGTCGTCCGTCCCTGTCACCCCTCGACCCCTCGCAGTCGTGCCGGGCCCACCGGCACCGGTCAGCCGGAGACCTTGACCTCGGCGACGTGGCCGCGGAACCTGCCGTCGGGATCCTTCGTCAGGCCGGTCAGCCAGATCAAGAGGTACCGCGTGGTGACCGGGGAGTCGAGGGTGTACTCGACATTGGTCCCGGTTTTCTTGCCGACGACGGTGAAACCGTCCGGCTTGGCCTGCATCGGGTTGCCGGCGGCGGCCGGGGTGGGCAGCCGCAGCTCCGCGGACTGCTCACCGCCGGAGAACTGGACGTTCACCGAGGAGACCGGCTGCGGCGAGCCGAGGTCGATCAGCAGGCCGGTGCCGGACTTCAGGGCGGGCGGCTTGGGGCCGAGCTGGTCGACGTACCAGCCGGTGGTCCAGGAGGTGCTCAGGTCGTTGTCGATGGACTTCGAGAGGCTCTCGGTGCCCTCGGGCCCGTCGCCCAGCGGGTTGTACGACTGCGCGTCCTTGATGGTGAGCGGCACCGGGTTGTGGGTGCTCGCCTGCGGGCTCGGCGCGTTGCTGCTGGCCGAGGGGAGCGGGGACGCGGCGGCCGGCCCGGTGTGCCGCAGGCTGTCGACGAACTGCCAGGAGGCGACGCCGATCGCGCCCAGTGCGACCGTCCAGGCGGTGGCCTTGACCACCCGGCGCAGCCGCCGCCGGGTGCGCCGGGAGGAGGCCGGGCGGGAGGAGGCGGGCAGCGGGGCGACGGTGGTGTCGGCCACCCGGGTCGGGTTGGGCGCGGTGGGCAGTGCGTGGGTGTTGTGCCGGGGCGGGGCCGGGAAGGCGGGCAGCTCCGGCTCGGGCTGGCGGATCTTGGGCAGCTGGGCGATCGCCCGGACCAGCTCCTCCGGCGTGGTGATCGGCCGGGCGTGGTGCGGCGGCTGGTCGAACAGGGCCCGCGCGGCGAGCTCGGACAGGCCCTTGTGGACCCCGGCGCGGACCTGGTCCGGCGCGGCGTTCTGGAGGCCCTTGGGCAGGCCCTGGAGGTCGTAGCGGTCCTCCGGGTACGGCCAGCGGTGGGTGAGCGCGGCGAACAGCAGTGCGCCGATCGCGCGGGTGTCGGCCCGCTGGGCGTCCTCGGCGTCCTCGGCGGGCAGCCCGCGCAGGGCGGCGTCCACCGCGATGCCGTTGATCCGGTACTGGCCGCTGTCGGTGCGCAGCACGCAGCGCGGGGTGAGCCGCAGGTGGGCCTGGCCGCGCCGGTGGGCGGCCGCGACGGCGTCGGCGACCTGGCGGACCATCTGGTACGCCTCGTGCGGCTCCATCGGGCCGTTCGCGAGCAGCCTGGCCAGGTCGGAGGAGTGCGGCAGCCACTCCCGTACGACGTAGACCAGCTCGCCCTCGTGGACGGCGTCCAGCACCTGGACGAAGCGCGGGTCGCCGAGCAGGGCGGCGGACTTGGCCGCGGCCAGCACCTTGCGGGCCCGCTGGTGGCCGGAGGCCATCAGGTGGACGCCGACCGCCCGGCGCAGCTTCTCGTCGACGGCGCGCCAGCTGCTGAAGGTCTCGGTCTGGGAGATGCACTCCTCCAGCCGGTACCGGTGGCCGATCATGTCGCCGCTGCGGCGCTGCGGGGCGGGGAGGGTGCGCGGGAGGGTGGCGGTGTCGCGCGGGTCGACCGTGGGCTGCGGGTCGGTGGGGCGGCGGGCGGGGCGGGCGGGTTCGGGGGCGGGCTTCTTCCGGGGGGAGCCGGCGGCCAGCTCGGCGCGGAGCTCCTGGACCGAGAGCGGGGCGGTGATCTCCGAGGTCTCCTCGCCGACGGCGGCCTCCGGGGCCGCGTCCGGTGCGTCGGCCCCGTCCCCGTCCCCGTCGGGGCGCCCGGGGGCGGCGGCAGCGGTGGCGTCCTCGCGGGCGTCCGCGGAGGTGTTCCCGTCGGTGGCCTGCGGGCCCGCGAGCTCGTCGATCGCCGCGGCCAGCGCGGCCTCGTCCGTCGCCGCGTCAGCTGCTGACGTGTCGACGACCGCCTTGGTGCCATCAGCCACCGTGGTCCTGCCTCCCCTTGTGTCGCCCCGGCTTGAGAGAGTCGCTGGAGCCCGGGCGTCGGCGGCCCTGTGCTCCAGGACAATTGTGCCCACTCTTCTCCACCGGGTACGACCGCTGAGGCGTCCGCTCGGTTGCACAGGGGTGGAGAGATGTGGTGCAGATCCGACACCGGGTCGCCATCCGGAGGTCGGCCGGACCCGAACGAACCGGTGACCCAGCACTCGGCCGGACGAGCGGAGGAGCGTCTCGCTCCGGTTGACGCCCGGTCAGGGCGCCCGCTCGTCCGGCCGGTGGTCGGTCGAAGGTCAGCGGCCCAGTCGGCCGCGGACCATGCCCAGCATGGAGTTCAACTCCTCGATCCGCAGGCGCTTCGCGATGAGCACGAAGACCGCCAGCTGGAGGCCGCCGGCCACGACCAGGGCCGTCACGCTGCCCGCCCAGCCGCCGAGCACCTGCTGGACCCCGAGACTGGCGCCGAGGCCGACCAGGGCGGCCGGGACGCAGGCGGCGGCCAGCCGGCTGTACGTCCGGCCGATCCGCTTGGTGTCCAGCCCGCCGATCCGCTTCTTCAGCTTCGGCAGCGCGACCATCACCCCGACGGCGTAGGCCAGGCCGTAGCCGAGGGCGAGGCCGGTCACCGTCCACTCGGCGGGCAGCACCAGCCAGCACACCAGCGCGAAGCCGGCCTGGCAGGCGGCGACCCAGACCGTGTTGGAGAACGGCGTACGGGTGTCCTCGTAGGCGTAGAAGCCGCGCAGCATCACGTACTGGGCGGAGTACGGGATCAGGCCCAGCGCGAACGCGGAGAGCATCAGACCGACGTTGGTGGCGTCGGTCAGGACGGTGTCGTTGCCGCCGACCGCGTAGATCGACCGGCCGATCACCGGGCCGAGCGACAGGAACAGGAAGGCCGCCGGGACGACCGCCACCGCGGTGGTGCGCAGCCCGTAGGAGATGTCGTCGCGCACGGCGCCGGCGTCCTCGTCGGCCGCCGCCCGGGAGAGCCGGGGGAGCACCGCGCTCATGATCGAGACGGTGATCACGGCCTGCGGGAGCTGCCAGATCAGCAGCGCGTTGGAGAACGCGGCCAGGCCGACGCCGTTGTGGCCGGCCGCCGCCGCGGCGGCGCCCGCCTTGGTGGAGAGCTGGGTGATCACCAGGTAGCCGGCCTGGTTGGCCAGCACGAAGAGGAAGGTCCACTTGGCCAGCCGGGCGGCCTTGCCCAGGCCGTGGCCGCGCCAGTCGAAGCGCGGCCGGAAGCGGAACTCGGCGGCCCGCAGGTACGGGATCATCGCCAGCGACTGGACGGCCAGGCCGATCAGGGTGCCCAGGCCGAGCAGCCGCACGCCCTCGGGGGAGATGCCCTCGGGGGTGACGTGGGTGGTGCCGAACCCGCCGTAGACCCAGATGTAGGCGGAGAAGGTGAAGATCACCACGATGTTGTTCAGGACCGGGGTCCACATCATCGCGCCGAAGCGGCCGCGGGCGTTGAGGATCTGGCCCATCACCACGTGGATGCCCATGAAGAAGATGGTCGGCAGGCAGTAGCGCGCCATCGCCACCGTGGTGTCGGCCAGCTCCGGGGTGGCCATCATCGGGTGGGCGATCAGCTGCACCAGCACGGGCGCCCCGAGCACGGCCAGGAAGACCACGCCACCGAGCCCGACCATCACCAGGGTGAGCAGCCGGCTGGCGTACGCGGTGCCGCCGTCCTCGTCGTTCTTCATGCTGCGCACCAGCTGCGGCACGAAGACCGCGTTCAGCGCGCCGCCGCCGATCAGGATGTACAGCAGGGTCGGCAGGGTGTTCGCCGCGTTGTACGAGTCACCCATCACCCCGACGCCGATGGCCGCGGTGATCACCATGGTCCGGACGAAGCCGGTGCCGCGGGAGACCAGCGTGCCGGCCGCCATGATCGCGCTGGAGTTCAGCAGGCTGGAGACCTTGCCGCCGCCGGCCTTGGCGGGTTCGGCGGCGGGCGCGGGCGCCTGCTGGGCGGCCCGCTCCTCGGCGGCGACGTCCGCGAGCGGCTCGACCGCCGGGGGCACCGCGACGGCGGCCACCTGCATGGTGGCCTCCTCCTCGGAGAGCGGCGGGTCGAACTCGATCGGCGGCACGAAGTGGTGCTGCCCGCCCGGAGCGCCGCCGTGCTGGAAGAACACCTCACCGTCCTCTTCGTCACCCACAACGTCCGCGAAGCCGTCCGCCTCGCCCAACGCGTCGTCCTCCTCTCCTCCCGCCCCGGCCGCGTCG
>NZ_JBEXJK010000461.1:0-6302 GCF_040609095.1 Kitasatospora sp. NPDC004799 | reverse complement strand
GTGGTACGGCGCCGACGGCTACGGCGGCATGCGCGCCCGGTTCACCACGCCCGACAACGCCTGGAGCCAAGATCACCGTCAGCTACGGCGACGACCCGACCCAGTACCCGGCCCTCATGGCGGGCGGCGCGTTCGTCCACACCGCCGCCCTCACCACCGCCACCGGCACCGGCACCGACGCCAACGCCTTCCCCCCGGCCCCCTACGTCCACGCCTACAACGCGGACGGCCAGGAGATCTACAACCAGAAGACCCAGCCCAACCCCAGGGGCGCCCGCCCGTAGACGCCGCTCCGGAGGCGGACGGGATGTACGCCCCCCGCTGACGACGACCACGGACCGGCCGCCCCGGTACTCGATCGGCAGGGTCGTGACGCCCTGGCGCTTGAGCCGGTCCGCCGGGATCAGCGTCGGTTCGGACACCTCGTCCGCGAAGCCGCGGCTCATGTCCTCGGCGGGGAGGCGGCCCCGGCGCTGAGGACGACTACCCCGTTGCGGGTGGCATCGGCTCTCATCGCCGCGGTGCGACCACCGGTGGATCCGGCCCGGACTCGTAGCGCGACCAAGGGGTGGCAGGAGACGTGTAAATTTCCACATCGGTGTGACAGTTGATGGTTCTTCAGTATGGAAAAAGCGTGAGGACGGGACGTGGCCGCAGACGGCAGGCTCCGCATCGACGGCACCGGGCCCCGGCCCGGCGCCCCTGGCCCGTCGGACGTGCCGCTGATCGGCCGGGAGCGTGAACTGGCCGTGCTGGCCTCGTTCGTGACCGCTCCCGAGGGCCGGGCCCTGGTGCTGCGGGGCGACCCGGGCGTCGGCAAGAGCGCACTGGTCGATCACACGGCCGGGCTGGCCGGCCGGCAACGGCACGAGCTGATCCGGGTCACCGGGGTCGAGGCCGAGTCGGAGCTGCCGTTCGCCGGGCTGCACCAGTGCCTCTACCCCGTACTGGACCGATCCGCCCGGCTCAGCGCACGGCAACGGGCGGTCCTGGACGTCGTGTTCGGGCAGGGCACCGGCGAGCCGCCGTCCGTCATGGCCCTGGGCATCGCCGTACTCGACCTGCTGTCCCTGGCGAGTGCCGGGCGGCCACTGACGCTGCTGATCGACGACGGGCACTGGCTGGACGACGCCAGCGCCGAGGTGTGCGGGTTCGTCGCCCGCCGGCTGGCGGCCGGTCCGGTGCGGATACTGATCGTCCTGCGGTCCGAGGAGCAGTCCCGCTTCGACGACGCCCGCCTGCCGGAACTCCCGGTGGCGCCGCTGTCGGACGAGGCCGCCGAACGCCTCCTGGAGCTGAGCCATCCGCGGCTCGACGCGCGCACCCGCCGCACCGTCCTCGCGCACGCCCGGGGCAACCCGCTGGCCCTGCACGAGCTCCCGCCCCACGCGGGCGCGCCGCACCCCGGCGGCGACCTGCCGGGCGGTACCGGCCTCCCGCTGTCCCGACGCCTCCAACTCCTCTACGCCGCCCGGATCGAGCGTCTGGAGCCCGGTGTCCGCGCGGAACTCCTGCGCGGTGCCCTCGACGGCACCCTCGACCGGCTGCGCGGCGACGCCCACGGCCGCCGCTACCGGATGCGGAACGTCGAGCCGGCCGCCGCGTCCGGTCTGCTCGACGTCGACGCCGCCACCGGTGGCTTCGTGTTCCGGCACCCGCTGGTCCGATCCGCGGTCGTCCAGCTGGCCACGTCCGACCAGCGCCGGGCCGCCCACGCCGAACTGGCCGGCGTGCACCGGGACGACGTCGAGCGGTACGCGGGCCACCTGGCCGCCGCGACCGTCGACCCGGACGAGTCCGTGGCCGAGGTGCTGCAGGCGGCAGCCGAGTCCACCGTCCGGCGCGGCGGGGCGGCCGCCGCGGTGACCTGGCTGACCCGCGCGGCGGAGCTGAGCGAACGGCCCGCGGACCGCTCGCGACGGCTCGCGGACGCGGCCTACATCGCCGGCCAGGCGGCCCTGCTGGACCGGGCCCGGCGGCTGGTCCACCGCTCGGTCGGGGACCCCGGCACGGCCACGCCGCTGGCCGCCGTCCTCGCGTCCACCCACGCCGACTTCGTCCAGGCCGGGGCGGTCCGGCCGTCGTTCCGGCGGCTCGCGGCGGCGGTCGAGCACCGGCTGGCGAGCGAACCGGCGTCCGGTGACGAGACCCTGCCCCGCGCGGTGGACGCGCTGGTCACCATGGCCCACTACGCGGGGGACCCCGCCCTGTGGCAGCAGGCCGAGCGGATCCTCGACGCCCTCGGGGACCGGGTCCACCCGCTGACCGCGATGTACCGGGACGCGAGCGCCGTGGCCCGCAGCGGGGTGGGCCTGCGCGCCCGCCTGGAGGAGGCGTTCGCCGACGCGGCGCACCTCGCGCCCTGGGACGTGGCCCGACTGGCCGTCTGCGCGTCCCACGTCGACGTGCTGAGCCAGTACCGCACCCAGCTGCGGCGCGCGGTCGAGCGCGAGCAGGACGACGGCGCCGTGCCCAGTGCCATGATCCTGCTGCGGATGCTGATGCTCGACCAGATGTACTCCGGTGACTGGGACGAGGCGGAACGGACCGCGCAGCGCGGGCTGGACCTGGCCACCGAGCACGGCCACGTCCTGCTCGCCTACCACGGCAAGGCCTGCCTGGGGCAGCTCGCCGCCCGACAGGGGCGGCTCGACACGGCGCGGAGGCTGCAGTCCGCCGTGGACGCCTGGGCCCGGCCGCGCGGCGTCGGCCTGCTCACCCAGATCACGGAGGCGATCGCCACCGGAACGGCGCTCACCGAAGGCGACTTCGAGGCGGCGTACCTGTACGCCATCGGCATGACGCCGCCGGGCAGCTTCGACCGGCACTCCCACCAGATCGCTCCCCGGGCCCTGCTCGAACTGCTGGAGGCCGCGCTCTACAGCGGCCGTCGGGAGGAGGCGCGCCGGCACGCCCTGGCGGCGTGCGAGGCGGGCCTGCCGCAGGCCTCTCCCCGGCTGGCCCTCTCCGCCTACGGAGGCCTCGCGATGACCGCGGACGATCCCGCCGAGGCGGCGCAGGCGTACGCCCGGGTCGAGGCGCACCCGGCGGCCCGGGACTTCCCCTTCGAGCTGGCGCGCGTCCGGCTGGCGCACACCATCCGGCTGCGGGAGCTGAGGGCGCCGCGAGCGGACCGGAAGGAACCGCTGCTGCTGGCCGCCGCGGAGTTCAAACGCCTCGGCGCCACGGCGTGGGAAGCCCGGGCCCGGGCCGAACTGCGGAACGCGGGCGTGCTCCCGGGCCCGTCGGCGCCGAACCTCGCGGCGCTGACCTGGCAGGAGCGCCGGATCGCCGAGCTCGCCGCCACGGGCCTCACGAACAAGGAGATCGCCGCGCGCACCAGGCTGTCCCCGCGCACCGTCGGCTCCCACCTCTACCGTGCCTTCCCCAAGCTGGGCATCACCTCGCGGGCCGCGCTGCGCGACGCGCTCGCCAGGCTGCCGGAGCCGCCGTGAGAGCGGAGGAGCGCCGGGTGGAGACGCAGCCGAGGACGGACCGGTGAGCGGCCGGGGCGGCGGTGTCCCGGTCGGCTCGGGCCCGGAGGAGCCGGGACGCCGCGGGTGGACGGCTCGCGTCACACGAGGGCGTAGGCCTCGGCCTGGCGGTCGATGAGGTGGGGGGTGATGCCGGCGAGGACCAGTCGCTGGTAGGACACGCTCTCGCGGTGGGCGGCCAGCGCGTCCTCGTCCTCGTACTCGGCGAAGAGGACGAAGGCGGCCCGGTCGCGCAGGGAGCGGACCACCCGGAAGGAGAGCACGCCGGGCTCGGTGAGCGCGGCCTCGGTGACGGCGGGGAGCAGATCGGCGACGTGCTGCTCGGCGCCGATGTCGGCGAGCCAGTCGGTGATCACGACGAGGGACACGGCGGGTCCTTCCGGGCGGTGCGGGACGGTTCTGGTGACGGGGGCGGTTCGGGCGGAGGGCCGAACATCAGGGGACGGTGACGACGATCTTGCCGCGGGTGTGGCCGTCGGCGTTGAGGCGCTGGGCGTCGGCCGCCTGCTCCAGGGGGAACGTCGCCGCGACCTCGACGGTGAGCCGGTCGCTCTCGGCGAGGTCGGTCAGGGCGGCGAGGTCGGCGGCGTCGGGGCGCACGAAGACGTAGCGACCGCCGAGGGCGAGGACGGCGCCGTCGGCGACGGAGGCGAGGCGGCCGCCCTCGGCGAGCAGCGCCGGCGAGATCTGGAGGGCCTCGCCGCCCACCAGGTCGAGTACGGCGTCGACGCCGCCCGGCACCAGCGCGCGGACGCGCTCGGCCAGGCCGTCGCCGTAGGTCACCGGCTCGGCGCCGAGGGTGCGCAGGTAGTCGTGGTTGCGCTCGCTGGCGGTGCCGATCACCCGGGCGCCGAGGGCGACGGCGATCTGGACGGCGAGCGAGCCGACCCCGCCGGCGGCCGCGTGGACCAGGACGGTCTCGCCCGGCTTGACCTCCAGGGCGCCGGTCAGCGCCTGGTAGGCGGTGAGGCCCGCCAGCGGCAGGCCGGCGGCCTGGGCGAAGTCGAGGTTGGCGGGCTTGCGGGCCAGGGTGCGCACGGGCGCGGCGACGTACTCCGCGAAGGTGCCGCGGCGCACCATGTCCTCGCGGACGTAGCCGATCACCTCGTCGCCCGGCGCGAACTCGGTGACGCCGAGGCCGACCCGCTCCACCACACCGGCGACGTCCCAGCCCGGGATCACGGGGAAGAGCACGTCCATCATGCCGTCGAGGTAACCGGCCTGGACCTTCCAGTCGACCGGGTTGACCGACGCCGCCGCCACGCGGACCAGGACGGAGTCCGGGCCGAGCTTGGGCTCGGGCACGTCCCCGTACTCCAGGACGTCCGGTCCGCCGTAGCTGCGGTAGGTGATGGCCTTCATGGTGGTGCTCCTAGCAGGAAGTGTTGAGCTACTCGATGGTTCATGCCATTAAGTAATACGTCGACGGTATGGCTGAACAGTTGAGGATGTCAAGTAACTCTCCGGGACTCCTGCCCCGAGCCCGTCGACGCACGCGGTGTGCTGCCGCGGCCTTCCACCCCGCGGCGGCCGTCAGCCCGCTGCGGCGGGCTCCGCGGCGCTCGGCAGGCCCGCCACCGCGCGGCGGCGCTGGAGCACACGGCCGACCAGCCCGTGCCGTGGCGCCAGACACCAGGTGAGCGCGAACAGCCCGGTCAGGACCACGACCACCGAACCGCCGGCCGCCAGGTCGTAGCCGTACGACACGTACAGGCCGGCCGTGCCGCCGACGCAGCCGAGCAGCGAGGACAGCGCCGTCATCGGCCGGAGGCGGTCGGTAAGCAGCCGGGCGGTCGCCGCCGGGGTGATCAGCAGGGCGAGCACCAGCACGTTGCCGACGGCCTCCAGCGACATCACGATCGCCGTGGTCACCAGCAGGTAGAGCGCCAGGTCGAGGGCGAGGACCGGCAGCCCGGCGGCCCTGGCGGTCTCCCGGTCCAGGGCGACGGCCACCAACTCCTTGCGCAGGGCCAGCGCCACCAGCACCAGCACCGCGCCGAGGCCGCCCACGACCGCGACGCCCCCGCCGCTCACCGCGAGCACCTGGCCGAACAGGAAGGAGGACAGGTCCGTGGTCCAGGTGTCCCGGGTGCTGACCAGGACGATGCCGAGGCCGAAGGCGAAGGCGAAGAACACCCCGATGACGGTGTCCTCCTTCAGACGGCGGTTCTGCGACACCACGGCGATCAGGACGGCGGTCGTCACGCCGGCGGCGGCGCCGCCGAGCAGCAGATCGCCCTCGAAGGCGTAGGCCAGCGCGACTCCGGGGAAGGCGGAGTGGGCGACGGCGTCGCCGATGAACGCCATGCCGCGCAGCACCACGTACACCCCGATCACGCCGCAGACCGCGCCGACGATCGCGGCGACCGCGAACCCGCGTCGCATGAAGGCGTGTTGCCAGGGCTCGGTGAGGAAGGTCCAGAAGCCGTTCACGACGCCCCGCCTTCCGAACGGAGCCCGGTCAGGCCGAACGCGCGCAGCAGGACGGCCGGATCGTCGAGGGTCTCCGGGCCGCCCTCGGCGACCACCGTGCGGTTGAGCAGCAGCAGGCGGTCGCAGACCCGGGCGGCGGCCGGGAGGTCGTGGGTGGACATCAGGACGGCCCTTCCCTCGTCGGCGAGTTGCCGCAGCAGTTCGGTCAGCAGCTCCTGGGTCGGCACGTCCACGCCGGTGAACGGCTCGTCCAGCAGCAGCAGTTGCGGATCGTCGGCCAACGCCCGGGCCACCAGCACGCGTTGGCGCTGACCGCCGGACAGCTCGCCGACCGGGCGGCGGGCGAGCGGGCCCAAGCCGACCCGCTCCAGGGCC